>DAIPZP010000018.1:6217-13012 GCA_036782155.1 Propionibacteriaceae bacterium | reverse complement strand
CGCCACGATCACCAAGTCGGGGGACAGCACGAACGAGGACGCCTGCAACTTCTATGGACTGAACTCCGCGATCCTCGTCGTGGGCGACAAGTCCTCGGCGACCGTGACGAACTGCACAGTGACGACGGGGTCCGAGGGGTCGAACGCCCTCTTCGCGGCGGGCTCGGGCAGCCTTACGGCCAACACCGTGACGATCGCCACGACCAAGAACTCATCGCGTGGCCTGGACGCGACATACGCAGGCATCATCATGGCCCAGAACATGACGATCGACACCAAGGGCGCCCACTGCGCGTGCGTGGCGACCGACCGGGGCAACGGGACGATCAAGGTCACCGGTACGAACAAGCTCACGGCGGCCGGCGACGGCTCGCCCTGCATCTACAGCACCGGCGACATCTCGGTGTCCGGCGCCACGGGCAGCGCCGCCACCTCCCAGACGATGGTCATCGAGGGCCAGAACAGCGTCACGCTCACCGACTCCACGCTCACCAGCACCGGTACGGCTGGGATGATGATCTACCAGTCCTTCTCAGGAGATGCCGCCAACTCGAACGCCACGTCGTCGAAGGCGACGATGACGATCACCAACAGCACGATCACGACGTCGGGCTCGGTCCCGATGATCTATGTCACCAACACCACGTGCGACGTGAAGGTCACCGGCGCGACGCTGACGCATCCGGCCTCGACGCCGTTGCTGTCACTCGCCGAGGATCGCTGGGGGACGAGCGGCTCCAACGGCGGTCACGCGACCGTGACCTTCTCCGGATGCACGCTGGCCGGGGCCCTGACCGCGGGCTCGTCGAGCTCCGCGACGGTCGGCCTGACGAACAGTACGAAGCTCACGGGCAGCACGTCCGGGTCCGTCACCGTCACGAAGGACGGTACGTCGTCGATGGCGGCCTGACCTGCGTAGCATGACGAGGGTTGCCGGTCGCGCTGGAGCGTCTGGCGCCATCGACGGGAGTCATCACCATGGCCGACTCGCAGCCCTCGTACCGCACCTTGGCCCCGGGCCAGCGCTGCCAGGTCTGGGTATCCGACCTCGAGGGAAGCACGCGCCTCGTGTACGAGACCGGCGACGTCCTCTTCGAGGCGCCGAACTGGGCGCCCGATGGCCACCTGGTGATCAACGCGGAGGGGCTGCTGTGGGAGCTTCCGGCTGACGGAGGCGAGCCGCGACAGATCCCCGCTGACGGCCTTCCCCCGGTCAACAACGACCACGTGCTCTCGCCCGATGGACGCACGATCTACGCGTCCGCGAACGACCGGCAGATCTACGCCGTCCCGCGCGATGGCGGCAAGGCCGCGCAGGTCTCCCTCGACGACGGCCGGATGCACTTCCTCCACGGCATCAGCCCTGACGGCGACGTCCTGTCGTACGTCGCGCTCGAGCCGGAGGGCGACAACTGGTGGGCGCACGCGAACGTACGCCTTCTCGCCACGGACAGCTCGTGGGACATCCCGCTGACCGACTCGTCGCGGCCCGACGACGGTCCGGAGTTCTCGCTCGACGGCCAGTGGATCTACTTCAACACCGAGCTGTTCACTCTCGAGCCCGGGCATGCCCAGATCGCTCGTGTCACCATCGACGGCTCCGATCTCCAGCGCCTCACGCACGACGACCAGGTCGACTGGTTCCCCCACCTGTCGCCCAACGGCACGCACGCGGTCTACATCAGGTTCCCGGCGGGTACGACAGGGCATCCGGCGGACAAGCCGGTGGAGCTGAGGATCGTCGAGCTGCCCGAGTGGGACACGCCGACGGCCACGATCTCGCTGTTCGGTGGCCAGGGCACGATCAACGTCACGAGCTGGTCGCCGGACGGCAACCACTTCGCGTACGTCGCGTACCCCCAGGACTGAGCGCTCGGGATTTCGTTCCGGTCGCAAGAATGGGCCCATGCCCGAGGGCGACTCGGTATTCCAGACTGCGCGACGGTTGAACGCCGCGCTGGCGGGTCACGAGATCGAGCTCGCCGATCTCCGGTGGCCGTCATTGGCGACGGCGGACCTGGTGGGAGACACGACCATCGAGGTCGTTGCGGTCGGCAAGCACATCCTTCATCGGCTCGCGTCCGGTCGTACCCTCCACTCCCACCTCAAGATGGAGGGTCGCTGGTGGGTGAGGCCCCTGGACGATCGCCGAGGGTGGGGCGATCCGTCGGTACGGGCGGTGCTGGCGACCCATGCGTACGTCGCTGTGGGAACCAGGCTCGGCATGCTCGACCTCGTCGCCACGCGGGACGAGCGCGCCCTCGTAGGCCACCTCGGGCCGGACGTGCTCGGCCCGACCTGGGACGCAGAACGGGCCGTCGCGAACCTCGCAGCCAATCCCGAAGCCGTCATCGGCGCGGCGCTGCTCGACCAGCGCAACCTCGCAGGGCTGGGCACCGTGTACGTGGCGGAGACCCTTTTCCTTCAGCGGCTCTCGCCATGGGTGCCCGTCGGCGACATCACCGCCGAGCGCCTTGCCGGTACGGTCGCGCGCGCCCACACCCTGCTCGCGGCCAACAAGGACACGTACGCGCGGACCATCACCGGCAGCCGCGTCGAGGGCCAGCAGGACTACGTCCATGGCCGGTCCGGCCTGCCGTGTCGCCGCTGCGGGACCACGATCGAGGTCGCGCCGCTCGACGAGGCCGGTCGAGTGATCTTCTTCTGCCGCACCTGCCAGGAGGGCTCGTTCCCGCCGCTCAGGCCGCAACGTCCGCTCGGATCATCACCCAGGGGTCCCGAGACGCGTCGCGCCTATCGCACGCGCCGGTGACCGGCTCTGCAGACGGGGAAGTCCCTCTGGGATGCGGTCCGGGTCCGCACAACCCTTCGGGCGCGCGCCGCCCCTAAGTTCTGTGCCGCCTTGGCAAGGCAAGACGCGCTTGGCAGGGCAACGACGCATTGCCAAGCGCACCTGGCCTTGCCAAGCACGGCCGGGGTGGCAGGGGTCGGGACACGCTCTCCCCAAGGTGCGGGGAGGCTCTCCGAGAAGGGATGTGACCGGACGTGGGAGGATTCGCCGGTGCCCGTGACGCTTCCACCGCTTGAGGAGGTGCTGGCGCGTGCCCACGTCGTGGCGGTGCCCATGAGGGAACGGTTCCGCGGCGTGACCGTGCGCGAGGCGGTGCTGCTGGACGGACCGTACGGCTGGGGAGAGTTCTCCCCGTTCGTGGAGTACGGCGATGAGGAAGCGGCCTCCTGGCTGTCGGCCGGCGTCGAGGCGGCCTGGCTCGGTTGGCCTGAGGCCAAGCGGGATCACGTCGCGGTCAATGCGACAGTCCCTGCTCTTCCCGCGGATCAGGTTGCGGCCATCCTCGACCGCTTCGGCGATTGCGGAACCGTGAAGGTCAAGGTTGCCGAAGCCGGACAGAGCGTCGCCGACGACCTGGCACGCGTCCGGGCTGTGCGGGAGTGCCGTCCTGATGTGGCGATGAGGGTCGACGCGAACGGTGCCTGGTCGGTCGAGCAGGCGTTGACGGCACTGCGCTCCCTGGCAGAAGTCGAGTTGCAGTACGCCGAGCAGCCGTGCGCCAGCGTCGAGGAATTGGTCGCGCTGCGTGAGCTGCTCGATCGCAACGGCGTTCCGGTCCCGCTCGCCGCGGACGAGTCGATACGTAAGGCCGACGACCCGCTGAGGGTGGCCCGCTCGGGCGCAGTCGAGTTTGCCGTGGTGAAGGTCGCTCCGCTCGGAGGCGTCGCCAGGACGCTCGCGGTGGCTGAGCAGCTGTCGCAGCTCGGCGTCAGACTCGTGGTGTCGTCGGCGCTGGACACGAGCGTCGGGATCGCCGCTGGCGTGGCCGCGGCCGCGGCGCTGCCGAGCGAACCGCTCGCCTGCGGGCTCGGTACGGTCGCGCTGTTCGCCTCGGACGTCTGCGCCGATCCGCTCCTACCGGTGTCGGGAGCCCTCCCCGTACGTCCCGTCGCGCCGGTGCCGGATCCGTACCGGTTCGCCGCGGCCGCTGACCGTACGGAGTGGTGGCTGGACCGGCTCGCACGGTGCTGGCGCGTGCTCGAGGCAAGGAGACCCGCATGAGTTCGTCTGTCGAGGCCGCAGGCCGGCTCATCGCTGACCTCGTGGCTGCCGGTGTCCGCGACGTCGTGCTGTCTCCGGGATCACGATCGGCGCCGATCGCGTACGTGGTCGCGGCTGCCGAGCGCGACGGCCGGCTGCGACTCCACGTCCGTCACGACGAGCGCAGCGCCGCCTTCCTGGGGCTGGGCATCGGCCGCGCCGACCCTGAGCACCCGGCGGTGGTCGTGACCACGTCCGGCTCGGCGGTGGCAAACCTCGTCCCGGCCGCGATGGAGGCCCATCACGGGGGCGTCCCGTTGCTGCTCGTCACCGCCGATCGCCCGTTGCGGCTGCGTGGCACCTGGGCCAACCAGACGTCGGATTCACAAGGGCAGCTGCTGCAGTCGATCGCCTACTGCGCCGACATCGACCCCGTGACGAGCGAGGGAACGCCCTGGCTGGACGCACTGGTCGCGGCCAAGGGCGGTACGGACCGTCGCCCCGGCCCCGCGCATCTCAACGTCTGCTTCGACGTCCCACTCCAGCCACCACCTGACCAGAGGGTGCGGCTGCCTGCGGCGAGCCCACCGCTGCGAACTGACGCACAGTCTCCCGAGCTTGGCTCGGCCGAGCTGGCGCTGGGGCCACGGACAGTCGTCGTGGCCGGCGACGGAGCAGGGGCCGAGGCGAGCGCGCTCGCCGAGCTGGCGCGCTGGCCGCTCCTGGCCGAGCCCACGTCGGGCGCGCGCTTCGGAGCGGCTCGCGTCGACGCGTACAGGCTGATCCTTCCGACCCTGGCCGACCGGGTGGAACGCGTCGTCGTGTACGGGCGTCCGACCCTGTCGCGCCCCGTGACCTCACTGCTGGACGACGCACGTGTCCAGGTGATCCAGGTCGTGCGGCACCCCGACGACCTCGGCCCAGGGCGCGACGTCGTCCGAGTCGGCGCCGTCACCGTCACCGGGAGCGACGACCCGGCCTGGCTGTACGAATGGGCGGAAGCCGGTCTCACACGGTCGATGGACGCGATCGAGACCATCGATGCCTGGCCGGTGGTCACCGGACTCCACGTGGCGCAGGCGATAGCCGCCGCGACCCGACCGGACGATGCGCTCTTCGTCGGCTCGTCCAACGCCGTCCGTGATCTCGACCTCGTCGCGGCCGAGCTGCCGCATGACGCCCTGATCGTCGCCAATCGAGGTCTCGCGGGCATCGATGGCGCGATCAGCACGGCAATCGGTGTGGCGATCGCCTCGGGCCGTCCCACCCGCGCCTACCTCGGCGATCTCACGCTGCTGCACGACATCAACGGCCTGGCGATCCCTGAGATCGAGCGTGATCGCCTCCGGCTGCAGATCGTCGTGGCGAACGACGACGGCGGCGGCATCTTCGCGACCCTCGAGCACGCGAACCACCCGGAGGCATTCGAGCGGGTGTTCGGCACACCCGTCGGCGCCGACCTCGCGTCGCTCTGCGCGGGCTACGGCGTTCTCCATCGGAAGGTCCAGCTGGCCGACCTGCCCGAGGCGTTGGCCGACATCCCTCACGGCGTCACCGTGGTGGAGGTTGCCACCAGCCGTACGAACCTTGCTCGGCTCCACGCCGGCCTCTGAACGAGTCCGCTAGGACTGCAGCGCCCTGAGTACAGGTCGCAGCTTCGCCTCGGTCTCGGCCAGCTCGGCGGCCGGGATGGAGTCGGCCATGATGCCGCCGCCGGCGTACGCGGTCAGCTCGCGCTCGCCCGTACGGACCCCACACCTCAGCGCGATCCCGATCTCCCCGTCGCCGGCCGCATCGATCCAGCCGACCCCGCCGGCGTACACGCCGCGATCCATGCCCTCGATCTCGCCGATGAGTGCCAGCGCCGCTTCCCGCGGCGTCCCGCACACGGCCGCCGACGGGTGAAGGGCCGCGGCAAGGTCGAGCACGCTGCGGCCCGTGACCGCGACGCGCACGTCGGTCGCCAGGTGCCGTACGTTCGGCAGCGTCAGCAGCGACGGTCCCGTCACCTGCAACTCCCCTAGTGGTTCGAGTCTCTCGGTGACCGACTGCACGGCGTACTTGTGCTCCTCGAGGTCCTTCGCCGACGCGAGCAACCATGCGGCGAGCGCCTCGTCCTCGGCGGCATCGTCGCCACGGGCCACCGTCCCGGCGAGCACGCGCGACTCCGCGACGCCATCCCGCAGTCGCACGAGCAGCTCGGGTGTTGCGCCGACCAGCGGACCGACGAGGTAGGTCCAGCAGTCCGGGTACGACTCGGCCAGCCGCAGCGCCAACCACCGCAGGTCGATCGGGTTCTCGGTCGTGGCCACCACGCTGCGCGCGAGGACGACCTTGGCGAGCGCGCCGGTACGGATCCGCGCCGACGCGTCCGCGACCCGGCACCGCCACTCGGCACTGTCGACTGCACCGTCCACGACCGACACGGCTCCGGGACCCGTGGGCGCGGCCGCCTCCCGTACGATCCCGCTCTCGATCGTCGTCTCGAAGGCCACGCCGTCGCGCTGCCCCAGGATCCGGGCGGGCACGACGAGACGTCCGCCCTCGCCGTCGAACGCTGCCGACACGAAACCGACGAGTCCGGACCCCTCGACGCAGACCTGATCGTCGACCGCTGCGGACCCGACGATCCGCCGCCAGATGTCGGCGGCCTCATCGAGCCCGTCGCGCAGGGGAAGGATCAGGGCCGCTCCCAGGCCGACCAGTCCGTCGGCGCCATGTGTCCACGCGCCGGTCACGTCGCCCGAAAGCGCATCCGACAAGGGGAGAGAGTCGTGCCGGTG
>DAIPZP010000018.1:3131-6117 GCA_036782155.1 Propionibacteriaceae bacterium | reverse complement strand
CGAGACGATGACCGTCCCGTACGGGCGTGGGGAGTACCCCTTGTTCGCCGACATGCCGAAGGTGCTCGCGACCGCGGCGCTCGTCACGTTCATCGAGGCGGCGTGCGCGGAGACCCTTGCGCCGCACCTGGAAGAGGACGAGGTGTCGCTCGGTACGGTGATCGACGTCACGCATTCCGCGCCCACGCCGGTCGGCGCCACGATCCGCGCCGAGGTGGAGGTCGTCAAGGTCGAGCCCCGGAGCGTGTCGTTCTCCGTGACGGTGCTCGACGACGAGGACGTCATCTCGGTCGGCACCCACACCCGCCGTGTCGTGTCCCGCCACCGCTTCGACCAGAAGGTGTCCGACAAGGCGCAGCGCCTCGGAATCGGCTGACGAGGGCAATATCTAGAAGTCTACGGTAATTCCTAGATAACCGTACAGTCCACGATCGACCCCGCGGACACACGAACGGCCGGCCCTGAGTGGACCGGCCGTGCGTGTGGAACAGGTCAGGCCTCGTCGGACCCGTACTTCGCGGTCCCTGACGCACGCTCGGTCACGGCCGGGGCTTCGCCGCCGGGAATGCTGGTGTACTGCTTCGCCAGCGCCTGGAGGTCGACGCCGGTGGTGTTCTTGAGCATCTCGATGATCTGGACGACGTTCTCGCCGACCTGCTTCGGCAGCGCGTTCGCACCGTCGGTGCTGATCACCGTCAGCTTCTCGATCTGGCCCATCGGGGCCGCCACCTCGCGCGCCATCGCCGGCAGCACCGAGACGAGCATCTCGAGGACCGCCGCCTGGTTGTAGTGGCTGTACGACTGGGCGCGGAGCTCCATGGCCTGCGCCTCGGCTTGGCCCTTCGCCAGGATCGCGGCACCGGCGGCCTCGCCCTCGGCCCGTACGGCATCGGCTTCGGCGATACGGCGAGCCTTCTCGGCCTCACCGGCCTTGGCGCCTTCGATCGCGACCGCCTCGGCGAGCGCCGCGCGACGCGACTTGTCGCCGACACCGGTGAGCCGTGCCTTCTCAGCTTCGGCCTCTGCCTGCGCGATCGATGAGGCCTTCGCCGCTTCAGCCTGCAGGATCGCAGCCTGCCTGGCTGCAGCGGCCTCGGTCTCCACCCGGTACCGCTGGGCGTCGGCCGGCTTGCGCACCTGGGTGTCGAGCTGACGATCGGTGAGGGCAGCCTGACGAATGGCTACCTTCTCCTGCTCGGCGAAGATCGCCTGGTCCCGATCGGCCTGGGCCAGCGGGCCCGCGGCGGCGGCCTGGGCGGCGGCCGCGTCCGTCTCGGACTTGATCTCGGACTGCTTGAGCATGAGCGCCCGGTGGGCGATGGCGATCTGCTGCTCGGCGGCGAGGCGTGCCTGCTCCGCGGACTGGCGTGCGCCCGCCTCCGCGACCGCGGCGACCTGGCCCACGCGAGCCGACTCGGGTCGGCCGAGGTCGGAGAGGTACGTGCCGTCGTCGGTGATGTCCTGGATCTGGAACGTGTCGAGGTTGAGGCCCTGGCCGGTGAGCGCGGCCTCCGACTCCTCGGCGACCCGCTGCGCGAACGCCGCGCGGTCCCGGATGATCTGCTCCACAGACATCGAGCCGACGATCGAGCGGAGCGCGCCCGCGAGCACCTCCTGCGTGAAGGGCTCGATCTGCTCCTGCTGGGTGAGGAAGCGCTGGCCGGCAGCGCGGATCTGGTCCTCGTTGCCACCGACCTTGACGATGGCCACGCCGTCGAGGTTGAGCTTGACGCCCTGGCCTGACACGGCGCCGCGGATCGTGACGGGGATGCGCCGGCTGGACAGGTCCAGGATGAACACCCGCTGGACGAACGGCACGACGAAGGCGCGGCCGCCCATGACGACGCGCTGGCCGGAGAGGTCCTGCGTCAGGGCCCCGGTCTGAATGTCTCGCAGCTCCTTGCCGCGGGCGCCGGTGATGATGAACGCCTCGTTCGGGCCGGCGACCTTGTACCGCGTGATGATGACGATCGCCAACAACAGGACGATGGCGACGAGGCCGATGATCGGCAAGGCAAGTACAGGCACGACTGCTCCTCAGTTCTACGAAATTCGGCTACCGGTAGGTGGGTTCGACGACGACGGCGGTCGCACTCAGCACGTCGATGACGGTGACCTGCGTGCCTATCGAGATCGGTATGGCGGATTTGGCGTTCAGCTTCATCATCTGCCCTTGGCGGGTCACTCTGACTTCGCCGAAGCCTAGGGCCGGGATGTCCGACAGGACGACGCCCGGGGCATCCATGAGGTCGTTGGTCGTCACGGCGCCGCCGGTGTCGTTGCGACGCAGCGTGAGCATCCCGTAGGCGACGAGAGCGCCGAAGACCACGCCGAGGACCACACCGCCGACCACCGCGAGGAGGGTGCTGCCGGTGAGCTGCTTGACGATGGCGCCACCGAACCCCAGGGCTCCGAGAAAGGCGGCCATGGACGATCCCGTGAACCAGTCCCCACCGCCGAGGGCATCGAAGATGCCGTGGAGGTGCTCACCGACGACCAGCGAGAACAGCAACAACACGATTCCCACAGCGCCGATGACGAGGAACCCGGTCATCACTGCCTCCGATCAAGTACCACCCACTGTAGGGGGCCTCGCGATCGGCCGCCCGGTCGGCGATCAGACGGTGCGCGGGACCTTGCCGGTCCAGGTGAGGACCCTGCACATCAACCGGTGCCCCTTGTCGCCCTCCGCGTGGAACATCAGCGGGCAGCCTCCGTCGATGACCGTGATCCCATGCTCGCGGCCCCAGTTCGCCGCCGTCGTCGAGACTGACCCTGCGCCGAACGAGCGGTGCATCCACACCTTCCCGATCCCGAGGTCCGCCGCCTCTTCCATGGTGCCTTGTGCACGTTGTGGCGCGGTGGCGATGACGACTGCCTCGACACCGCCAGGGATCGCATGGAGGTCGGGGTAGGAGCGGTCGCCCTCCACCTCGCCGACGCTCGGGTTGACGGCGAACACCTCGTAGCCCTTGTCACGCAGCCA
>DAIPZP010000018.1:0-3031 GCA_036782155.1 Propionibacteriaceae bacterium | reverse complement strand
CTTGATGCACCGGGATCGGGTGACGCGGGCGGTATGAACGTCGTGGAGCGCCACACCGCCGAAGCCCTCGCCGAGCTGGGCCACCAGGTGGACCTCATCACGCGTCGCAGCGATCCCCGCCAGCCGGACGTCGTGGACCTCGGCGGGGGAGTCAGGGTGCGGCACCTCGACGCTGGGCCCGCGGAGCACCTCGCGAAGTCGGCGATCGACGCGTACGTGGACGAGTTCAGCGCATCGATGGGCACGTTCGACCCGTACGACATCGTGCACAGCCATCACTGGATGAGCGGCATGGCCGCGCTGCCGCTCGCGCGGCAGTGGGGCGTCCCGCACGTACAGAGCTATCACTCGGTCGCCGCGCTGCCCGGTGACTACCTCAGCGAGGGCGAGCCGCCCGAGTCGAGCGGGCGCGTCGCGGGAGAGTCGGTGCTGGCCATGGAGTCCGACCTCGTCGTCGCGATCTCCGCGGCCGAGGCTCGTACGGTCGTGTCGCGTTGTGGAGCCGACCCCAACCGCGTCGTGATCGTGCCGCCGGGCGTGGACGCACGGATGTTCCGTCCCCGTGCGCTGGACGAGCCCAAGTGGACCTGGCCGCACGAACGGGGCCCCGCGTGCTCGAAGGGCTACATGTTGTTCGCCGGGAGGCTGCAGCCGCTCAAGGGGCCTGACCTCGCGATCGCGGCGCTGGCGCAGGTGCCGGAAGAGCTGCGCCCCCATCTCGTCGTCGCCGGCGAGGTGAGCCAGGACTTCGCCGACTACGCCGACGAGCTCGGCGGGATGGTCGATCGGTTCGGACTCGGCCAGTACGTGACGTTCATGGGCTCGCAGAGCCGCGCGTCTCTCGCGGAGATGCTGCGCGGCGCCCTGCTCTGCCTCGTCCCCTCCCACTCGGAGACGTTCGGCCTCGTCGCCCTCGAGTCGGCCGCCTCGGGAACTCCTGTCATCGCGTCGGCTGCCGGCGGTCTGCGCGAGGCGGTCGTCCACGGCGAGACCGGCCAGCTCATGGACAGCCGGCTGCCGAACGACTGGGCGTCGGCGATGATCCGGTTGCTCGCCGATCCCGAGCTGCTGGCACGGATGGGCACCGTGGCCAGGATCCATGCCCGTCAGTACTCGTGGCACAACACGGCGCAGTGCCTCACCGAGGTGTACGACAGGCTGCTTGACGCGCGAGACGTGTCGTACGACCAGGGCACGCGGCCGCTGGACCTACCGCCGGATCTGGAGATGCGACCCCGCAGCGGCGACCCGCACAACGACGGGCACGTGTAGCGTCTGGCGTCGTGACGGCCCGGACGTACCTGCTCTGCCACGCCCATCCCGACGACGAGACGTTGGCGACCGGGGCGATCGCGCTGGGGTTGCGGGCGCGGGGTGATGCCGTGGTCGTGCTCACCGCCACGCGGGGCGAGCTGGGCGACGTGCGGCCAGGTCCGTTCGCTCTCCTGGTCGGTACGCCGCAGCTGGCGGCGATCCGGGACAAGGAGCTGGCGACCGCGGTCGCGGCGTTGGGGATCGAGCGCCATTCCTACCTCGGGACTGCTCCGGCACGTGCCGAGGGCCTGCCACCTCGGCGCTACACCGACTCCGGCATGCGCTGGGTGACGCCGACGGTGGCCGGCCCTGGAGGCCTTGCAGGTCCCGAGTCGCTGACAGCCGCCGACCTGGACGAGGTCACGGCAGACATCGCGGCGTTCGCCCGAGCCACCCACGCGACCGACCTCGTCTCGTACGACGACGACGGCGGATACGGCCATCCCGACCACGTCCGCATGCACCACGCGACGAGCGTCGCGGCAAGGCTGCTGGGGCTGCCGTTCCACGTGATCGTCACCGACCCGGCCGGACCGTACGACGAGTGGCTGGACGTGACGTCCGAGGCAGAGGCGCTGAATAGTGCGTACGACGCGTACGCGACGCAGTTCGTCCGCGAGGGGGACGAGGTCACTCACGTGGGTGGCCAGGACGACCGGGTGGTGCGTGCCGCGGGACTGCGGCTCGCCTGACCTACGAGGACCCGCTGCCCTCGGATTCGGCGGCGTCCTGCTTGTGGTTCGTCTCCGGGTCGTCCTCGAGCTCGGCGTACGGCTGCTCCTCACGCAGGCTGTCCTCGTCGAAGACCTCGTGATCAGCGTTGTGGGTGTGATCGTGGGTAGGCTCGTCGTCCGAAGGGGCAAAGGGCTGTGCGGGCATCGGCACCTCTCTGTTCACGTACCGGAGCCGACTCTACCGCGGGGGCGCAGCGGCCGATCCGACCAGCAATCCCGCGTCCCGGGGCGTCGAGACGACCCCGGACAGGCAGACTGGATAGCATCGGACGGTCACTACCGGGTCGCTACGCGAGGCGGACAAGGGAAGGAGGCGCTCGTGGGATTCATCGGCAACGTCGAAAAGAAGATCGAGAGCGCCGTGAGCGCGGCATTCGCGCGCGCCTTCCGAGGCGATGTCCAGCCCGTCGAGATCACAGCCAGGCTGCTGAGGGAGCTCGACAGCGAGGCGCAGCTGCTGAGCCGCGACAAGCGCCTGGTGCCCAACGACTTCCTCGTCGGCCTGTCCGTACAGGACTACGCCCGGCTGTTCCCCTACTCGCGCACCCTCAACGACGAGATCGTCGCCGAGCTGAGGGAGTACGCGATCCAGCGCGCGTACGTCTTCAACGGGCCGATCGCGATCCACTACGAGGAGCGCAAGGACCTTCCCACCGGACGGTTCGTCGTGACCTCCGATGCGGTGGCGCAGGTCACGCACGGCGAGGACCCGTCCACGACCCAGGTACGTCGAGCCGCGCTCGTGCTCGAGGTGAACGGCGTCCGTCACCCCCTGAACCCGCCCGGTCTCGTCATCGGGCGTGGCACGGAGGCCGACCTGCGGATCAACGACCCGGGGATCTCGCGCAGGCACGCTCAGATCGTCGTGACCGGCACCGGCGACGCCCAGACGATCCGGATCGTCGACCTCGGGTCGACCAATGGGATCACCGTCGACGGCCGCAAGGTCCGCGAGGCTGACGTCACGGACGGCACTCGGATCG
>DAIPZP010000017.1:0-13262 GCA_036782155.1 Propionibacteriaceae bacterium | reverse complement strand
GATCAGCTCACCCGTAAGGAGAAGCTGCTCGACAGGCCCAAGGAGCTGGTCCCGTACCTGATGTTCTCCGGCGCCGTGATCGGCCTTGTCCTGCTGCAGAAGGACGTCGGGACCGCGATGGTGCTGTCGCTGATGGTCAGCCTGGTGCTGTTCCTCGCCGGGACGCCGTTGCGGCTGCTGGTGGCCGGGGCGAGCGGCGCCGGACTGCTCATCGGCGCGATGACCCTATTCTCCCCGAACCGCATGAGCCGCATCATCGGCTTCCTCAACCCCACGAGCGACAGCGAGGGCATCAACGCGCAACCGCTCCGGGCAATGTACGCGCTGGCGTCGGGGGGCTGGTGGGGCGTCGGACTGGGCAACTCGAAGCAGAAGTGGGGCATGCTCGTCGAGGCGCACAGCGACTACGTCTTCGCGGTCATCGGCGAGGAGTTCGGGCTGGTCGGCACGATCGTGGTGATCTTCCTGTTCGCCGTGCTCGTCGCGACTGCGTTCCGCATCGCCGCCCGTTCCGACAACCCGTTCTGCCGCCACCTGTCCGCGGGAATCGGCGCCTGGTTCCTCATCCAGGCGGCGCTCAACATGGCCGTCGTGCTCCGGTTGTTGCCTGTCGTCGGGGTGACGCTTCCGTTCGTCTCGTACGGTGGATCCAGCCTGTTGGCCACCATGGCTGCGGTGGGACTACTGGTCTCGTGCGCCCGGCAGGAGCCCGCAGCACGTAAGGTGCTGGCGCGGCGTCGTAGCGCCAGCAAGGCGCGCGTCACCGCGGTGGTGGACGGACGGGGTTAGGAGGTCGGCGTGGTCAGCATCATCCTCGCCGGCGGCGGCACGGCCGGGCACATCTCGCCCATGGTCGCGACTGCCGAGGCGTTGCGCGCCGCCGACCCCGACGTGACGCTGGCCTGCGTCGGAACGCCCAAGGGGATCGAGTCGACGGTCGTCCCGCAGGCGGGACTGGATCTCACGTTCATCCCCGCGGTGCCCTTCCCGCGTCAGCTCAACCTCGACCTCATCACGATGCCCGTCCGGCTCGCCGGCGCCGTCATCGCGGCGCGTCGGATCCTCACCAAGCACAAGGCCCAGGTCGTCGTGGGTTTCGGAGGGTACGCGTCGCTGCCGGTGTACCTCGCGGCGAAGGCGATGCGGATCCCCGTCGTCGTCCATGAGCAGAACCCGCTGCCAGGGCTGGCGAACCGGATCGCCGCGCGGTTCGCGGACCGGGTCTGCGTGTCGTTCCCCGAGACGACGTTGCCCAGGCAGGAGTACGTGGGCCTGCCGGTACGTGCCGCGATCTCAGGGCTGGACAGGGCGGCTCTCCGCGATGCCGCGCGGCGCGAGTTCGGGCTGCCCAGCACCGGAGGGGTACTGCTGGTCAGCGGCGGTTCCCAGGGCGCTGCGAGCATCAATCGCGCGGTCGAGGGGGCGATGTCCGACCTGCTCGCTGCGGGAGTGTCGATCCTGCACGTGCTCGGGCCGAAGAACATGACGGCGACGACGATCGCGCGTACGGACGTGGGCGCCGGGGCTGTGTACGAGCCGGTCGCCTACGTGACCGCCATGGAACGTGCGTACGCCGCGGCCGATCTCATGGTCGGCCGATCGGGCGCCGGGACGGTCGTCGAGACGGCGGTCGTCGGGCTACCCGGCATCTTCGTCCCCTTGCCGCACGGCAACGGCGAGCAGGCGCGCAACGCGGCGTCGCTGGTCGCGGCCGGGGGTTGCGTGCTGATCTCCGACCGCGAGCTCACAGCCGACAGGCTGCGGGACGAGGTCCTGCGGATCATCAAGGACCCCGACGCCCTGTCCCGGATGTCCGCGGCCGGCCGCGGGCTCGTCCCGGCCGACGCGGCGCAACGGGTCGCAGCGATCGTGCTCGAGGCGGCGCGACGATGACGCTGCTCGATCCGATCCCCGTCCTTCCGGCCGACGACGTCAGCCCGGTGCACTTCATCGCGATCGGCGGTGCGGGCATGAGCGGCATCGCCCAGCTGTACGCCGAGCGTGGCATCGAGGTCACGGGCTCCGACCAGGCCGACTCGCCGGCGTTACGGAGGCTCGCTGCGTCAGGGATCCGTACGTACGTGGGCCACCGCGCGGAGCAGATCGGCAACGCCCGTACGGTCGTCGTCTCCAGCGCGGTGAAGGAGTCCAACCCGGAGCTGGCCGCGGCCCGCGACAAGGGGCTGCTCGTCTGGCACCGCAGCGCGGCGCTGGCCGCTCTCATGCTGGGCCGTACGGCGATCTCGATCACCGGTACGCACGGCAAGACGACGACCTCCGCGATGACCGCGATGATGCTGACGGCCGCCGGCGCTGACCCGTCGTACGTGGTCGGGGCGCCCCTGCAGTCCTCCGGTTCGAGCGCCCACCTCGGCGCCGGCCCGACGTTCGTCGTCGAGGCCGACGAGTCCGACGGCAGCTTCCGGCAGTACCCGACTTCTGTCGCCGTCGTCACGAACATCGAGGCGGACCATCTCGACAACTGGGGCACCCCCGAGGCATACGCGGCGGGTTTCGTCCAGTTCTGCACCTCGCGCACGGTGCGTGTGGTCATCCTCGACGCCGACGACCCCGGCTGCCAGCGGCTGGCTGCGGCGCTCGAGGGCGGCAGCAGCCCCGTGACGACCGTGGGGGAGAGCGAGAGCGCGGACATCCGGCTCACCGACATCATGGACTCTCGTGGGACGGCGAGCGCGACGCTCACGTGGCCGGGCGGTATGGGGGAGATCCGGCTCTCCTTCCCGGGCCGCCACAACCTGCACAACGCGGCGGCCGCGTTCGCTGTGGGTCATTACCTGGGGCTCGATCCACAGCAGCTGCTCGACGGTGCGTCGCGGTTCGAAGGCACGGAGCGTCGGTTCCAGCTCGTGGCGGAGGTCGGCGGTATCAGGATCGTCGACGACTATGCGCACCATCCGACCGAGATCGCCGCGACGCTGAGCGCGGCGCGAGGAGCGGCCGGTGCCGGACGGGTCGTCGCGTGCTTCCAGCCCCACCTGTACAGCCGTACGCGCGACTTCGCCGTCGACTTCGGCCGAGCCCTCGCCGCGGCGGACGTCGTGATGGTGACCGACGTGTACGCGGCGCGCGAGGACCCGATGCCGGGCGTCACGAGCGAGCTCGTCGTCACTGCGGCGCGCGACGCGGGAGCCGACGTCTCGTACGTGCCGGCGCTCAGCGACGTACCCGCGGCGCTCGCCGAGCTCGCGCGGGACGGCGACCTGATCCTCACGCTGGGTGCCGGTGACATCACGACGGCCGGCCCGGCCCTGGCGAGGCTCCTCGAGGCGGGACGTGGCTGACCGTCCGCGTACCGCCGACGCGTCCGTACGGCTCGCCCACCGGCGGCGGCAGCAGCTTCGCCGCCGGATCCTTCGGGTGGCGGTCGCCCTGGTCGCCGTCGCTGTGGTGGCCGGAGGTGTCTGGGTGGTCTTCTTCTCGCAGGCGTTCGCCGCGACGACGGTGTCCGTGACGGGGACATCGGTCCTCACCGCTGATCAAGTCACGGCCGCTGCTCAGGTCCCGCTCGGCACACCGCTGGCGCGTCTCGACACCGCTGCGATTGCGGCGCGCGTCAAGCTGCTGAAGCCGGTCGCCGACGTCACCGTCACGCGGGTGGTGCCGAACAAGGTGAAGATCGCGGTCACCGAGCGTGCGGCTGTGTACGCCGTCTCCTCGGGCAGCGGCTTCGACCTCGTCGACGCCTCGGGCGTCCCCTACACGTCCGTCTCCGCGGTCCCGAAGGGTCTCATCGTGGCCACCATCAACGGGGACGATGCGCGGTTGCGACGCGATGTGGCCACCGTCGTGACCGCCCTGCCGCAGACGCTCCGCGACCGGGCCGTCCTCATCTCGGCCGACACGGCCGACAGCATCGTCATCGAGCTGACTGGCGGTGCGGAGGTGATCTGGGGGAGCGCGGAGAACTCGGCGCAGAAGTCTCAAGTGATGGCGGCGCTGCTCTCGGTGAAGGCCAGCGTGTACGACGTGAGCTCGCCGAGCCATCCGACCACCAAAGGCTGATCTCAGGGGCTGGTCATCGCGACCCTGAACCATAGGTCGAGGTATGCGGCGAGTCGTCCCCGCCAACGTGGCAAAGGATCCGACACTCTCGTAGCCTGACCGCACTGGGGACCGCGTGGGTCCCCATGCTCCGAACGATCGAGCGAGGCTTCAGTGGCAACGGCATCCCAGAATTATTTGGCCATCATCAAGGTCGTCGGCGTCGGCGGCGGTGGCGTCAACGCCGTCAACCGGATGATCGAGGCCGGGCTGCGTGGGGTGGAGTTCATCGCGGTCAACACGGACGCCCAGGCGCTGCTCATGAGCGACGCCGACGTGAAGCTCGACATCGGCCGCGACCTCACCCGCGGCCTCGGTGCGGGTGCGGACCCTGTGAAGGGCCGCCAGGCTGCCGACGACCACGCCGACGAGATCGAGGAAGTGCTCAAGGGCGCCGACATGGTCTTCGTCACGGCGGGCGAAGGCGGCGGTACGGGCACGGGCGGCGCGCCGATCGTCGCGCGGATCGCACGCTCTCTGGGGGCCTTGACGATCGGTGTGGTGACCCGTCCGTTCAGCTTCGAGGGCCGACGCCGCTCCACCCAGGCCGAGAACGGCATCGCCAACCTTCGCGACGAGGTCGACACCCTCATCGTCATCCCCAACGACAAGCTGCTCGACATGACCGAGCACCACGTGGCGATCCTCGACGCGTTCCGTCAGGCCGACCAGGTGCTCATGCAGGGCGTGTCCGGAATCACCGACCTCATCACGACGCCAGGCCTGATCAACCTCGACTTCGCCGACGTCAAGGCTGTCATGTCGAACGCCGGCTCGGCGCTCATGGGCATCGGCAGCGCCCGTGGCGAGGACCGTGCCCGCGCGGCCGCCGAGATGGCGGTGTCCTCACCGCTGCTCGAGGCGAGCATCGAGGGTGCCCACGGCGTCCTGCTGTCCATCGCGGGTGGCTCGGATCTCGGGCTGCACGAGGTGTCCGAGGCGGCGAACCTCATCGAGGCGGCCGCCCACGAAGATGCCAACATCATCTTCGGTACGGTCATCGACGATGCTCTCGGCGACGAGGTCCGGGTGACGGTCATCGCGGCTGGTTTTGACGGGGGAGTGCCCCTGCGGCGCCAGCCTGGAAGCCAGATGCCGACGAGGGCCCCGTCGACGCGTCCGACGACCTCGACCACGCCTGCGACGCAGGAGCCGGTCGCGGCCGAGCCTGTGCGTGGCGGGTCCGACGAGCTGGACGTCCCCGACTTCATGCGCTGACGTGTTCGTCGCCGCGTTCGAGCCGTCGGCGAACCACGGGGTCGGGATCGCGTTCACCGACCGCCTCGGCGGGATGAGCCAGGGGTCGTACGGTCCCCTCAACCTGGGTCGTACGGACCATGACGACCCGAGCGCTGTGGCAGCCAACTTCGCGCTGGTACGGGCCGAGCTGGGCGTGTCGCGGATCGCGACCCTCCACCAGGTGCACTCTGCCGATGTCGTGGTGATCGACGACACGACGTTCCCCGCCGACCGCCCGGGCGGCGAGCTCGGGGGATCTGCCCCGGGTGGTCTCAGCCTTCCGGTTGCCGACGCGATGGTCACCACACTCCCTGGCGTCGCGCTCTGCATCCGTGCCGCGGACTGCGTGCCCGTCCTGCTCGCCGACCCGCAGGCGCGTGTCGTCGGAGCTGCTCATGCGGGCCGGGTGGGACTGGCTTCAGGCGTCCTGGCCGCCACGGTCTCCGCGATGAGGGACCTGGGTGCGGTCGAGATCACCGCGTGGATCGGACCCCACGTGTGCGGTCGCTGCTACGAGGTCCCTGCAGACATGGCCGAGGCCGTGGTCGCAGCGGTGCCCGAGACGGCTTCTACGACGCGCCAGGGCACTCCTGCGCTGGACCTGGGCGCCGGCTGCGAGGCTCAGCTCGAGCGTCTAGGCGTGCCGGCGACGCATCACGGCGGCTGCACGCTCGAGGACGAGCTGCTGCACTCCCATCGCCGCGACGGCGCCGCCGCTGGTCGGCTCGGGGCTCTCGTGTGGCTCGCTCCCGCTGACTGAACCAGCGCGTGTCGGGAGCCGCTTCCCCGGATCGGGCCACGTCCGGGGTTAGCCTCGGTGTGTAGGCGACGGGAGGACCGGACATGGCGGACTTGATCAAGCGTGGCGCTGCCTGGCTAGGCCTGGTTACGGACCATCGCTACGACGAGCGCGGCGAGCTGATCGAAGACGAGCGCAGCGAGACCGTCGACGACGGCTCACAGCTCGTCGAGTACACGGCGAGCGTGACTCCTTTGCCGAACCGTCGCGCTGCGACCCCCGAGCCGGCGGACCTGTCGCGGATCGTGACCGTGCATCCGAAGACGTTCAACGACGCCAAGACGATCGGCGAGAGCTTCCGTGACGGCTTCCCGGTCATCATGAACCTCACCGACATGGAGGACTACGACGCGAAGCGCCTGGTCGACTTCGCGGCCGGTCTGATCTTCGGGCTCCGTGGCACGTTCGAGAAGGTCACGAACAAGGTCTTCCTGCTCAGCCCGAACGAGGTCACGGTGACCGCGGAGGATCGCGAGCGGATCGCCGGGGGTTTCTACAACCAGAGTTGAGGTTCGTGTGCCTCTGCGTCACCCCTCCTCGCGTCGACAAGTCTCGACCTGTAGTGCAGGTGGCAACCGCGCTACGATGCCTTCACCGGCATGTCCTTGGTCCCCTGGGAAACGCTGCTATAACCTGAGTCAGGCCGATCGCAGGGACGAACCTGCCCCGGTTCTTGGCGTACAGCCCCGCTACGAGTCTCTTTCAGAGGTGCACACATGACGATGACGCTGGACGAGGTCCGCAAGACCCGGTTCCACATGTCCCGCCGCAACGGCTACGAAGTGACCGATGTGGACATCTTCGTGGACAAGGTCGAGGCCACCCTGATGACCATCACCGAGCAGAACGACCACTTGCGTCGTCAGCTCGAGGCGGCACAGACCGGTGGGAACAACCCGGAGCTCCAGGCCGAGGTCGATCGTCTCCGCGCCGAGGTGCAGCGGCTCCGTGGGAGCGCCGACGAGGCAGCTTCCCTCCAGGTGGAGAAGGAGCGCATGCAGGCCGAGCTCGACCAGGCTCGCGCCGGTGCCGGCGACTCCGGGCTGGTCGAGGAGAACCAGCGGCTGCGTCAGCTGGTCGAGAACCACCAGCGCGAAGCTGCTGACACCGAGAACCTCGCCGCTGAGAACGAGCACCTCAAGGGCCAGATCGCCGAGCTGAACTCGCGGCCGGTTGCCACCGGGGAGGGCGGCGCCCTCCAGCACATCGTTGTCACGACGAGCTCCGAAGCCAGCGCGGCGGTCATCAAGCTCGTGCAGCTCGCGACCGAGCAGGCGGAGGCGTTGGTGCAGGACGCACAGTCCGACGCCCAGCGTCGCCGTACCGAGGCTGAAGAGCACGCGAGCACGGTGGTCCAGGAGGCCGATGCACAGTCGGCGCAGGTGACTCAGCAGGCTCAGTCCGCGGCCCAGAAGCTCGCCCAGGAGTCCGAGCTCGAGGCACAGCGGCTTACCGAGGAAGCTGCGCAGAGGGCGCACGAGTCGACGACCGACGCACGCACCAAGGCCGATCGTGTCGAGTCTGAGGCCAGGGTCAACGCGGAGAAGCTCGTCCAGGAGGCCGAGGCTCGCGCCTCGTCCGTGGAGCGCGAAGCCAACTCCCGCCGTGCGGACCTGCTGACCGCTCTGGAGAAGGAGCGCGACGCCCTGTCCGGCCACGTCGGCAAGCTCCGCACCTTCGAGTCGACGTACCGCGACTCGCTCGTCACTCACCTGTCCGGTCTCGTGGAGGACCTCAAGAACCGCAACTTCGAGCCCGCTGACGCCCCGGTGATCGGTCAGACGGCTGCACAGCAGGCCAACAGCGGCTCGCAGACGCCGCGCCTCGACGCACTGCTCACCAACCACGACTGACCGTCGTCTCTCGAAACGGGGCGCCCTTCGCTGGGGGCCCCGTTTCTGTGCGTAGGGGGTGGCGCGTCGCCCTGTGTGTGTCGGCCGTGTATGGTTCGCGTCCTGACAACACGTGCGTGAGAGGTGAGATATGGCAGCGGCTCGTCGTCCGGGGACAGTGACGGACACGTCGACGGACACTCCGGTGATTCCTGTCGCGGAGGGTGAAGACCCATGGACCGCCGAAGAACTGGCCGAGGTGCGGGCCGAGCTCGTCGACGAGGTGGCTCGCATGGAGCGGGCGATCCTCATCGCTGAGGCGGAGCTCGAGGAGTTGCTGCGTGACGCTGGGGACGGCGCAGGTCGCGACCCCGCGGATGTCGGATCCAGCAACTTCGAGCGCGACCAGGAGATGTCGCTCGCGCAGAACGCCCGCGAGATGCTCGAGCAGAGCCAGCTGGCGCTCCGGCTCTTCGACCAGGGCGAGTTCGGGGTGTGCGAGATGTGCGGCACCCCCATCGGCAAGGCGCGACTGCAGGTGTTTCCCCGCGCCACGATGTGCGTGAAGTGCAAGCAGCGCGAGGAGCGACGATAAGCGCTCGAGGCGTCATCGGACACCGTGCTGCGAGGCGCCTCATCGTGCTCATCGCGCTCGCTGGACTGGCCCTCGATCAGGTCACCAAGGCGATGGCGGTCGCCTGGCTTGACCCGATGAACCCTCCGAAGATCCTGGGCGGGCTCATCACCTTTCAGCTGATCCGCAACCCTGGCGCGGCGTTCAGCATGGGGGAGAACGCCACGGTGCTGTTCGCGGTACTGGCCATCGTGGCCCTCGTCGTCGTCAGCGTCTGGCTGGTGCCGAAGGTCACGGCACGGTCGTGGGCGATCGCGACGGGTCTGCTTCTCGCCGGCGTCGCCGGGAATCTCACGGATCGCCTGTTCCGGCCGCCAGGGGTCATGCGTGGGCATGTCGTGGACTTCATCCAGCTGCCGTACTTCGCGATCGTCAACGTCGCGGACATCTGCCTGACCTCCGCTGCGGTGACGATGGTGATCGTGTCCCTGATCTCTGAGCGTCCCAAGAGCGACGTGAGCGCAGCGCCCAAGGCCCCGGAGGAGTCGGGGCCCTCGCAGGCATGAGCGTCCACCTCGTCCCCGACGGTCTCGACGGCGAACGGGTCGATGTCGCCGCAGCGCGCATGACGGGGTTGAGCCGTTCTCGGATCGAGACGCTCATCGCCGAGGGCAACGTCCAGCTTGACGGTCGGCAGGCCACGAAGTCGGATCGGGTCACCGGTGGTGCGTTGCTCGAGATCGAGGACTCCGGCCGTCCGGTCGTGTCGGTGGTACCCCGGGAAGTGGCAGGGATCAGCATTGTCCATGACGATGCCGACATCGTGGTCGTGGACAAGCCGGCGGGGGTCGCGGCGCACCCCACCCTTGGCTGGGATGGACCGTCGGTCGTCGAGCACCTTGCTGCCGCTGGCTTCCGGATCTCCACCTCTGGCGCGCCCGAGCGTCAAGGCATCGTCCAACGGCTCGACGTGGGAACGTCCGGGCTGATGGTCGTCGCCAAGAGCGAGATCGCGTACAGCCGGCTGAAGAACGCGTTCCGGGCGAGGACGGTCGACAAGACGTACCACGCGCTCGTCCAAGGCCGTCTGGACCCCTTCGAGGGGACCGTGGAGGCACCCATCGGGCGGGACCCCAATCACGACTGGAAGATGGCCATCGTCGCCGGCGGACGTCACTCGGTGACCCACTACGCGACGCTCGAGGCCCATCGGTCAGCCAGTCTGCTCGAGATCCACCTCGAGACGGGACGTACGCATCAGATCCGCGTCCACATGGCCGCCTTGCACCATCCGTGCGTCGGCGACCCGCTGTACGGCGCCGACCCGGTCCTCGCGGTCAAGCTGGGGCTCGAACGGCAGTGGCTGCACGCGACCCAGCTGTCGTTCCAGCATCCGACGCGTGGCGAGCAGGTGACGTTCACCAGTGACTATCCCGACGACTTGCGGCATGCGTTGGAACTCGTCCGGTCCTGGTGAGATCGGGCAGTAAGGTGCACGTTGTGCGAAGAGCCAAGATCGTGTGCACCCTCGGCCCGGCGACATCGGGCGAACGAATGGACGCCCTCATCGAAGCGGGCATGAACCTCGCCCGGCTCAACATGAGCCACGGCGACTACGCAGAGCACGGAGAGCGGCTAGCCGAGGTCCGCAAGGCTGCGGAGGCCGCGGGCAAGCCGATCGCCGTGTTCGCCGATCTCCAGGGACCGAAGATCAGGCTCGGGCGGTTCGAGGCCGGTCCGGTCGTCCTTGCGAACGGAGCGACGTTCACCATCACCGTCGACGACATCCTCGGTGACGTGGACCGCTGCTCGACGACGTACAAGGGCCTTCCGGGGGACGTCTCGGAGGGCGCTGCGATCCTCATCGACGACGGGCGGGTCGAGCTGCGCGCCACGCGCGTGACCGACACCGACGTGGTGTGTGAGGTCGTGGTCGGTGGCCCTGTGAGCAACAACAAGGGCATCAACCTGCCCGGTGTCGCCGTGAGCGTCCCCGCGTTGAGTGAGAAGGACAAGGACGACCTCCGCTGGGCGCTGCAGCAGGGCGTCGACATGGTCGCGCTCTCGTTCGTCCGCAGCGCGGCGGACATCGTCGACGTCCACCGGATCATGGACGAGGAGGGCCGCCGCGTCCCGGTCATCGCCAAGATCGAGAAGCCACAGGCCGTCGACAACCTCGATGAGATCATCGATGCGTTCGACGCGTTCATGGTGGCCCGCGGCGACCTCGGGGTTGAGCTTCCCCTCGAAGACGTACCCATCGTGCAGAAGCGCATCATCCGCGCTGCCCGCACCTGGGCCAAGCCCGTCATCGTCGCGACCCAGATGCTGGAGTCGATGATCTCGTCGCCGCGTCCGACGCGCGCCGAGGCATCCGATGTCGCCAACGCTGTCCTGGACGGGGCGGACGCCGTGATGCTGTCCGGTGAGACCTCCGTCGGTGCGTACCCTGTCGAGACGGTCTCCGTGATGGCGCGGATCATCGCTGCCGTCGAGGAACATGGATTCTCCTCGATCAACGAGATCGAGTGGGATCCGCACACGACCGGCGGCGTCATCGCCATGGCCGCCGCTGAGGTGGCCGGTCGCCTTGGTGCTCGCTACCTGGTCGCCTTCTCCAAGAGCGGGGACACGGCACGCCGCCTCTCCCGCCTGCGTTCCGAGATCCCGGTGCTCTGCTTCACGCCGAGTCAGCAGACCCAGCGGGAGCTCTCGCTGCTCTGGGGAGTGACGACGTTCACGACGCAGGAGCACACGGACTTCCGGGACCTGCTCGAGGAGGTCGACACGATCCTCGAGAGCGAGAAGCTGTGCCAGCGGCGTGATCGCGTGGTCGTCGTGTACGGGTCCCCGATGGGCATCTCCGGCAAGACCAACGCCCTCATGGTCCACCGCCACTACCCGCGCAGCGGGTGGGACGAGGTGGATGTCTGACCCATCCGGGTCACAGGCAGGGTCAGGAGTTTCGGTGCCCGAGAGGGGAGTCGAACCCCTATGCCCTTGCGGGCAGACGGGTTTGAGCCGTCCGCGTATGCCATTCCGCCACCCGGGCGCACAAGCCCGCCCGGAAATTGTGCCACAACCGCCTCCGATGGGGGGACGGCCATCGCGGTGGGCGCGAACTTGGGATCAGTGCCAGAATGTCGCTCGTGACTGACGACGCCACCAATCCTCCCGCACGCCGGGTCCTCGTCGCCGAGGACGAGGCACTCATCCGGCTCGATCTCGTCGAACTCCTCACCGAGGAAGGCATGATCGTGGTCGGGCAGGCCGCCAACGGCGAAGAGGCGGTCGCGATGGCTCGCGAGTTCACGCCCGACGTCGTGGTCATGGACGTGAAGATGCCCAAGCTCGACGGCATCAGCGCGGCCGAGATCATCGCCAAGGAGCGGATCGCGCCTGTTGTGATCCTCACGGCGTTCTCGCAGCGGGAGCTGGTCGAGCGGGCCAGTGAGGCCGGGGCCATGGCGTACGTCGTCAAGCCGTTCGACGCCTCCGACGTCATCCCAGCGATCGAGATCGCGGCGGCACGGTTCGCCCAGATCATCGCCGTCGAGGCTGAGGTGTCGGACCTGCAGGAGCGGCTTGCGTCGCGCAAGGCGGTCGACCAGGCGAAGGGCCTGCTCCAGGAGTCGCTCGGTCTCACGGAGGCCGAGGCGTTCCGCTGGATCCAGAAGACGGCCATGGACCTCCGCAAGTCCATGCGCGAGGTCGCCGACGGCGTCGTCGACCATCACAAGGCAGGCAGAGGCCCCAAGGGCTGAGCCCTGGTCATCGTCTGGCTGAACGGTGGCGCTCGGCTTGATCCGGCACTAGCCCTCGGCGATGAGCCGATCGAGCGTGGTCCGGCCCATCAGAGCCATCGGCGGGTTGGTGTCTTGGTAGTACCAGTACGCCCCCGCGGCCTGCTCGAACGCCCAGGCCTTGCCGCGTTCCCACTGCAGGTCAGGGCAGGGCAGCTCCCTGCGGAGAACCTCCCGCGCATCGCGCCCCAGCAAGTGCCAGGCGCAGACCAGGTCGAGCGCGGGGTCCGCGGCCCGGTACCCGCCGCCGTCCAGCACGCCCACGAGTCGGTCGTCGTCCACGAGCATGTTCCCAGGGATGAGATCTGTGTGACTCATGAGGTCAGGATCCTCACGCGGCAGCTCTCGGTAGGACGACCACAGGCGTCGAAGCGCCGCGGTGTCGATCAGATCGCGGCTCTTGTCCAGGCACTCGTCCATCCACCCGTCGTCGTCGGTGAGGTCGCCGCCCCTGCCGCCGCCATCGAATCGACGTCCCCGGGTGTCCGCCTCCCTGAGCGCACCGATCAATGTCGCCAGGTCGTGCGCGAAGGCTTCCGAGTCGGCGCAGGAGGTGGGCGTCGCCGTACGGCCGTCGAGCCAGGTCTGCGCGCTCCACGGCATGGGGTAGCCGTGGCCGGGATTCCCGATGTGTACGGGTCGTGGCGTCGCGAAGGGACTCACGAGTCGTAGCTCGTCCGCCGCATCAGCCTCCCGCTCCAGCGAGGACCTCACGTGGTCCGGGTCGTCCGGACGCAGGGGGAACCGGGCCGTGAGGTGGCCGCCGACCCGGAAGATAGCGTTGACCGTTCCGCTTCCCGACAGGTGCTCGACGGGCAGGCCCGCGTACCCGGGGAGCTCGTCCGCGATCAGCGCGGCGACCTGGCCCTCGTCGACCGTGAGCTGGTCGTCGTGCATGGGGCTGACCACGGCGTGGCCCCTCTAGATCGTCCCGGGACGGAGCTGGCAGGTGA
>DAIPZP010000016.1:0-13484 GCA_036782155.1 Propionibacteriaceae bacterium | reverse complement strand
CCCGGAGTCGGCGAGCCGCGCGTGAATGATGTCGCAGTTCTCCAGCGCGGCATAGAGCACGGGATTGCCGGGGAAGATCATCGGGTCGAGCACCTCGACCCCGGCTGCGGCCAGTGACTCGTGGACGGCCTTCCCAGCCGCTGCCCACGTGCGTTCGTCAGCAACGACGAGTGCTGGCTTGCCGCCGACGAACAGCGAGTCCTTCAGGATCGTGCCGCTCGCGGTCAAGACACCTCTGCCCACCTCGACGACTGACGTGTCCGAGGCGGCTGCCAGGCCGCGCGCGATGAGTTCGGTGGTCATGGTGTTCTCCTTAGCGGCCGATGGCCTTCGGAGCGCGGACCAGGGTGCCGAGATGGACGGCGCTGGTCGAGGCGGTGAAGAGCCGGGAGCCAGGAGGTGCGGCGTGGGCCGCGCGCAGCTCCGCCGTGAGTTCCTCGACATGCTTCTGGAGCCCGTCGAGACGTAGCTCGAGCTCGAGGATCCGCTGGACGCCGTTGAGGTTGATGCCCTCGTCCTGCGACAGGTACTGGACCAGCCGCAGCCGGGCGACGTCGCGCAGCGAATAGCGCCGGCCGCGGCCGCGCGTGCGGGTGGGGACGACGAGACCGAGCCGGTCGTACGTGCGGAGGGTCTGCGGGTGCATGCCGGCCAGGCGCGCAGCCGTGGAGATCGGGAACAGGGCGGCGTCGCGGTCCAGCCGGTCCGGTAGGTGCTCCATGTCAGCTCCTCATCAGATGCGCTCGGGGGTTCGGCTCGGCCGCGAGCCGCTGGTACTCGGCCAGCGCCGCCTTCGCCTGCTCCGAGAGGTGCTGAGGCACCTCGACCTCGACCGTGACGAGCATGTCGCCGGCATCGCCAGGTTTGCCCACGCCACGGCCCTTGACCCGGAACGTACGGCCGTTCGGCGTTCCCGCGGGAACGCGCAGCCGGACCGTACCGTCGGCGAGCGTCGGTACGTCTATCTCCGCGCCGAGCGTTGCTTCGCTGTACGTCACGGGCACGGTCACCGTGAGCGCGTCGCCGTTGCGGCCGAAGACCGGGTGCGGCGTGACGTGCACCGTCACGTACAGGTCGCCTGCAGCGCCACCGTTCTCGCCCACGCCGCCCTTGCCCTTGATGCGGATCCGCTGGCCGTCGTCGACGCCCGCCGGGATCCGTACCTGCATCGTCCTCGTCGACCGGGCACGACCCGTACCAGAGCACACCGGGCACGGGGTCTCGATGATGAGGCCGCGGCCCCGGCACTGTCGGCACGGCTCGCTGACCGCGAACCCGCCCGACTGCGACGCCTGCATGCCTGAGCCCTGACACGTGGGACAGACCTGCGGCACGGTACCGGCCTTCGCGCCGGTCCCTCGGCACGCGTCACAGGCATCCTCCGACACCATCTGCACGCCCACGGTCACGCCACCGACGGCGTCGGCGAACGGGATCGCCACCTCGCCCTCGATGTCGCCGCCGCGACGCGGGCCGCGTCCGGACCGACGCCCGGTCGGCTGCTGGCCGCCGAAGAGGCCGCCGAACAGGTCGCCGAAGCCACCCTCACCGGAGTTGCGGAACAGGTCCTCGAGGTTGACGCCCGAGCCCTGTCCGGGCCGTCCGGGCTGGCCGCCACCGGGGAACCGGAAGCCGCCGCCGAACATGCTCCGCGCGTCGTCGTACTCCTTGCGCTTCACCGGGTCCGACAGCACCGAGTTCGCCTCGGAGATCTCCTTGAATCGACGCTCCGAATCCTTGTCGTCGGGGTGCTGGTCGGGGTGGTTCTCCCGCGCCAGCTTGCGGAAGGCCTTCTTGATCTCGTCCGGCTTGGCGTCCTTGGAGACGCCGAGGATCTTGTAGTAATCCTTCTCGAGCCAGTCCTTCGTGCTCATCAGCGCCTCCTCTCGTTCGTCAGTCGGTCAATGAACCGGGATCGTCGGGTATGGAGTCGTCGCCCGTCCCAGCCGGTTCCTCGGTGGGGTCGGTCACCGAAACACGCGCTGGCCGGATGACCCGCCCTCCGAGAAGGTAACCCGTCTGGAACACCTGTGTGCACGTGGTCACGGAGTAGCCCGGCACCTGGACGTGCATGAGCGCCTCGTGGATCTGCGGATCGAACGGGTCACCGACCGCCCCGTACGGTTCGAGACCGTACTTGGCGGTCACCTTCGCGAACTCGTCGGCGATCAGCTTCGTACCGCCGGTCAGCTCGTCGTGAGCCTTGGCGCCGTCGATCCCGTCGAGCACAGGCAGGAGGTCGGCGATGACCGCCTCGATGCCGCGCTGGCGAGCGACGTCGCGGTCACGGTCGACGCGGCGCTTGTAGTTCACGTACTCCGCCTGTACGCGCTGCAGGTCGCCGGTCAGCTCGGCGACGGCGGCGGCAAGGTTGACGTCGGTGTCGGGAGCGTCGTCGACAGGGCCGGTGACATCCCCTTCACGTGCGTCGCCCTCGGGCACGAACTCTTCACTCATGTCTCTCCTCGATCGCTGTCACAAGCCTAGAAGGGCGCAACCATCCGGCGGCTAGCCGGACGGTGCGCCCTCTCGGGTTGTCGAGTCAGTTCTTCTTGTCGTCGTCGTCGACGATCTCCGCGTCGACCACGTCGTCATCGGAGCTCGAAGCCGACTCACTGGGCGCCTCGGACGTCTGAGCCTTCTGGGCGGCCTCGTAGACCGCCTTGCCCATCGTGCCGGCCTTCTCGTTGAGGTCGTTCATCGCGGTACGTACCTCGTCGTCGTTGTCGGTGCCCTTGAGGGCGACCTGCAAGGTGGCGAGGGCGTCGGCGACGGGCTTCTTCTGCTCGTCCGTCAGCGTCTCGGCGTGCTCGGCGAGGAGCTTCTCGGTACGGAACGCCAGCGCGTCCGCATCGTTGCGCATCTCCACGACTTCGCGGCGCTTGCGGTCCTCCTCGGCGTGAGCCTCGGCGTCCTTCACCATCCGGTCGATGTCGTCCCTGGCCAGCGCGGAACCGCCGGTCACGGTCATGGACTGCTCCTTGGACGTGGCCAGGTCCTTGGCATGGACGTGGACGATGCCGTTGGCGTCGATGTCGAAGGTGACCTCGATCTGCGGCAGACCCCGCGGTGCTGGCATCAGGCCGGTCAGCTCGAAGTTGCCGAGCGACTTGTTGTCGCGGGCGAAGTCACGCTCGCCCTGGTAGACCTGGATCATCACCGACGGCTGGTTGTCCTCCGCCGTGGTGAACACCTCGGAGCGCTTGGTCGGGATCGTGGTGTTGCGCTCGATGATCTTCGTCATCACGCCACCCTTGGTCTCGATGCCGAGGCTCAGCGGGGTGACGTCGAGGAGCAGTACGTCCTTGACCTCCCCGCGCAGCACGCCGGCCTGAAGGGATGCGCCCAGCGCCACGACCTCGTCCGGGTTGACGCCCTTGTGGGGCTCCTTGCCGGACAGCTCCTTGACCAGGTCGACGACGGCCGGCATACGGGTCGAGCCGCCGACGAGGATGACCTCGCGCACCTTGTCGGTACTGATCTTCGCGTCCGCGAGGACCTTGTTGAACGGGGCGCGGCAGCGGTCGAGCAGGTCCTGCGTCATCCGCTGGAACTCGGCGCGCGTGAGCTTGGTGTCGAGGTGCAGCGGGCCGTCAGCGCCAGCCGTGATGTACGGCAGGTTGATCTGCGACTCCTGAGCGCTGGACAGCTCGATCTTCGCGCGCTCGGCGGCCTCCTGGAGGCGCTGGCGGGCCATCTTGTCCTTGCTCAAGTCGATGCCGTGGGCGTTCTTGAACTCCTTGACGAGGTGGTCGACGACCCGCTGGTCCCAGTCGTCGCCGCCGAGGCGGCTGTCGCCGTTGGTGGCCTTCACCTCGAAGACGCCCTCGCTGATCTCGAGCAGCGACACGTCGAACGTGCCACCGCCGAGGTCGAAGACGAGCACGGTCTGCTCCTCGTGGCCCTTGTCGAGGCCGTACGCGAGCGCCGCGGCGGTGGGCTCGTTGATGATGCGGTCGACGGTGAGGCCGGCGATCTCGCCCGCCTCCTTCGTAGCCTGGCGCTCGGCATCGCCGAAGTACGCGGGAACCGTGATGACCGCGTTGGTCACCGGCTCACCGAGGTAGGCCTCGGCGTCGCGCTTCAGCTTCTGCAGCACGAACGCGCTGATCTGCTGGGGCTTGTAGTCCTTGCCGTCGATGTCCACGGACCAGTTGGTGCCCATGTGGCGCTTGACGGACCGGATCGTACGGTCGACGTTGGTCACGGCCTGACGCTTCGCGACCTCCCCGACCAGGACTTCGCCACCCTTGGCGAAAGCGACGACCGACGGGGTCGTACGTGCGCCTTCGGCGTTGGGGATGACTGTGGGCTCGCCGCCCTCAAGAACGGCGACGACAGAGTTGGTGGTGCCGAGGTCGATGCCTACTGCACGGGCCATGAGGATTCCTCCGATGATGCTGTGTTTGGTGTTGGTGTCTTGAACCACGTTGAGCGTAGCACGCTCAACCCCGGAACTTGAGTCTTGTCCACTCAACCTCTCTGGGCGCCAGTTCTATTCCTGGGGCAGAAGATCGTGCGATTCGCACCAGTCGTCCCCTGCGTGTTCGCACCCTCCGCCTACTCTGACGATGCGGCTGGTTGGGGCGAGGAGGTCGAGGCAGATGGACAGACGTGTGTTCTTGCGGGCAACGGCGAGCATCGTGACCGGGGCAGCGTTGGCCGGGTGCGCGCGCCAAGTTCCCTTGGACATCTCCGGCGATTCCGCGGTCTCTGACACCCCCGCACCGACGACCGGCCGTCCCGGGTCGTCCAGTCCCTCGGTAAGTACCCCACCAGTCAGCGAGCCGCCCGTATCCGTGCCGCCGTTGCCGACGACCAAGGGGGCGATCCCGGTCGGGAAGGCGATCACGGAGATCCCGGTGCCCGGGCCGTACATGGCCTGGACGATCGACGACGGCACCTCCCCCGACGTCGTGGCCGCGTACGCACAGATGGCCGAGTCGACCGGCAACCGTATGACGTTCTTCCTCAACGGCAACCAACCGGCGTGGACGTCGCAGGTGGAGAGACTGCGTCCCTTCGTGTCCTCTGGCCAGATCCAGCTGGGCAACCACACCTGGTCGCACCCTGACCTACGGTCGCTGTCGGTGAAGGGGATCCAGGACCAGCTGCAGCGCAACGAGGACTTCATCCAGACCACGTACGGCGTCAGCGCCAAACCGTTCTACCGGCCACCGTTCGGCTACATCGACGCGCGCGTACGGAATGCCGCATCGGCGATCGGGTACACCGCGCCCACGCTGTGGTACGGATCGTTGTCCGACTCGAGCGTGCTCACGAGCGACCAGATCGTGCAGTTCGGCGATCAGTGGTTCGGTGCCGGTCGGGTCGTCATCGCGCACGCCAACCACCCTGGCGTGATCGGCGCCATGCAGCGGCTCGTCGACCTCGTCGCGCAGCGAGGACTACGTACAGTCACGCTGCGCGACGTGTTCGCGACGACGTAGACCTCGGTCAGCCGCTGCGACGCGAGCTGAACGACGCCGCGCTGTGCGGGCGCAGGGCATTGCCGGACGGGCCGACCCTGTGCACGCCTGCAGCCCCGCGAGAAGCGCTCGAGCCGCCGCGCGACGCCTGTGAGCTGCCGCGAGCACCGCTCGAGCTGCCAGGTGTACCGCCCGAACTGCCGCGACCCGAGCCGCCGTTGCCGGAACCCGACGAGCCGACCTTGGCCGGCCTGCGACCGCCGCTGCCCTGGCGAGCACGACCGCCGGAGTTGCGCGTACGGCCGCCGCCGGAAGGCTCCTCAGACACCGTGGCGTCGGCGTACCCACCCGGCACGAGGACGCGCTCGCCCGGGGCCAGGGTCGCCAGCATCGGGTGTCGCTGCCTGTCGATCCTGGTGATGGTGGGGTGGATGCCTGCGGCCCTGGTGAGCGCACGTACGTCGCGCACCTGGTCGTCGGTCATCAGCGTGATGACGGTGCCCTCGTGGCCGGCGCGAGCCGTACGGCCCGAGCGGTGAAGGTACGCCTTCTCCTCGACCGGCGGGTCGGCATGCACCACGAGCGCCACGTCGTCGACGTGGATGCCGCGCGCGGCGATGTCGGTGGCCACCATCGTCGCCACCTTGCCGCTGTGGAAGGCGTCGAGGTTGCGCGTACGGGCGTTCTGGCTGAGGTTGCCGTGGAGGTCGACCGCGGGGACGCCCTCCTGGTTGAGCTGGCGCGCGAGCGCCTTGGCACCGTGCTTGGTGCGCGTGAAGACGAGCGTCCGTCCGGGCGCGCTCGTCAGTTCGACGAGTACGGAGACGCGCTGAGCGCGGTCCACGTGCAGGACGTGGTGGTGCATCGTCGAGATGGGTGACTGGGCGGAGTCGGCCTGGTGGGTACGCGCGTCGTGGAGGTAGCGCCTGACGATCACGTCGATCGCCTTGTCGAGGGTGGCGCTGAAGAGCATGCGCTGGCCGTTAGGCGGCTCGCGGTCGAGCAGACGCTTTACGGCCGGCAGGAACCCGAGGTCAGCCATGTGGTCGGCCTCGTCGAGCACCGTGACCTCGACATCGGCGAGACTGGCGTGCCCCTGGGCGATGAGGTCCTCGAGCCGCCCGGGGGTGGCCACCATGATGTCGACGCCGCGGCGCAGCGCGGCTACCTGCGGGTTCTGGCCGACGCCGCCGAAGACGGTCATCGCGGTGAGGTTGGTGGCCGTGGCCAGCGGCTGCAGGGCGGCGTGGATCTGGCCGACGAGCTCGCGGGTCGGGGCAAGGATCAGCGCTCGGGGGGCGCCGCGCCTCGACGTACGCCGCGAGGCGGCGAGGCGGGCGACCATGGGCAGCAAGAAGGCGTACGTCTTGCCGGAGCCCGTACGCCCGCGGCCGAGCACGTCGCGCCCGGCAAGGGAGTCAGGCAGCGTGGCCGTCTGGATCGGAGTGGGTTCAGTGATGTCCATGTCGGCGAGGATCGCCGCGAGGTTCGCGGGCACGCCAAGCAGGACGAAGTTGTTTTGAGAAGTCAAGGAATTCAGTCGATTCGGTCGGTGTCTCACCAGGCCGTTCCCGTCGGCGACGGGAGGAGTTCAGCGTGTGCCCTCACCGAAGCGAGGGGCGCGAGCAATGGGCCGCGCAGGAGCCCGGGGTAAGACTTCACGGGCTGCTGATAGGAGAGCCTACCCTGTGACGCACTGGCCGAGTAATCCACACGTGGCGCGCTCTCGGCCCGAGGCGTACGGAATAGTCACACTTAATTGAAGGTTGAACTACTTGTGAAGAAGATCGGATTCCTGTCCTTCGGCCATTGGTCGTCCTCGCCGCACTCTCAGACGCAGTCAGCGGCGGACGTCCTCCACCAGTCCATCGACCTGGCCGTGGCGGCCGAAGAGCTGGGGGCCGACGGCGCGTACTTCCGTGTCCACCACTTCGCGAACCAGCTCGGCTCTCCCTTCCCGCTGCTCGCGGCGATCGGCGCGAGGACGAGCCGGATCGAGATCGGCACCGGCGTCATCGACATGAGGTACGAGAACCCCATGTACATGGCGGAGGACTCCGCCGCGGCCGACCTGATCGCCAGCGGACGACTGCAGCTCGGCGTGAGCCGTGGATCGCCCGAGCAGGTGGTCGACGGGTTCCGGTACTTCGGGTACGACGCGCCGGACGGCCAGACCATGGCCGACGTGGCCCGCGCCAACACCGAGACGTACCTCAAGGTCATCTCCGGTGCCCGTTTCGCCGAGCCCAACCCGCGGCCGATGTTCCCGAACCCCGACGGTAGGCCGCTGGCGATCCAGCCGCAGTCGCCGGGGTTGCGGAGGAGGATCTGGTGGGGTTCTGCGTCCAACGCGACCGGTGAATGGGCTGCGCAGCTCGGCATGAACCTCATGAGTTCGACGCTGAAGAACGACGAGAGTGGGAAGCCTTTCCACGTCCAGCAGGCTGAGCAGATCGAGGCGTTCCGTACGGCGTGGAAGGCCGCGGGTCACGACCACGAGCCGCGAGTCTCCGTCAGCCGCTCCATCTTCCCCCTGGTCACCGACGAGGACCGTGCGTACTTCGGGCACGACCTCGACTCCGAGGACTCGATCGGCGTCATCGACGACTTCAGGGCCGTGTTCGGGCGCTCGTACGCGGCCGAGCCCGACAAGCTGATCGAGCAGCTGGCCGGCGACGAGGCGATCGCGGCCGCCGACACCGTGCTGCTGACGGTCCCGAACCAGCTCGGCGTCGAGTACAACGCCCACGTCCTCGAGTCGATCCTCACCCACGTTGCTCCGGGTCTCGGCTGGCGCTGAATGGGGCGTAGCCGGGCTAGGGCGTCGATTCGTACGGGTCCCAGCCGTGTCAGTAGGTGGGCAGGCAGGGGGATTGAGGCCAGACCGGCGTCCAGGCGGTGGGTTTCGCCCCGAGCGCGCCCGATCCGCGGGAGAATCAGCCCATGACAGGGCGCGCTGCTCTTGTGGCTCTCGTGGCTCTCGGGCTGCTGATGGGATGCTCGGCACCGGGCACGCATCCGAGCGTGTCCAGCTCCCCCACCACCTCCGCGACCCAGTCGACGACCGCAGCGGTCAACGCGTCCTCGTCAACGTCGGGTGTGAAGCAGTCAGCCACGGTCACGTCGACCTCGGCAGGGACGGCGTCCAAGTCCACGGCGTCCACGGCATGGACGCTCAGCATCAACGGGCTGGGGCCCCTCAAGCTGGGCACGACGTACGGGTCGCTGCGGCAGCAGGGCTACGTGGCCCCCGAAACCGGTGACTGCCCTGGGTCGTGGACGTCTCAGGCGCTCCAGGACAAGGGCGTCTCCCTCTACCCGTCCGGCCAGGGCGACAGCGCCGTACTCATCGAAGTGAGCGTGACGAAGGCCACGTACGCGACGGTGTCGGGCGCGAAGGTCGGCTACACGATGAGTCAGCTGAAGCAGCTGTACGGCACGCAGCTGACCATCGAGACGAAGAACGGCAACGGCGGCCCGTTCAAAGTGGCGAACGTCCACATCGGCGCGCGAGAGATCGTCTTCTACTTCCCGTACGGCTCCACGATCGCCGACACCGACGTCGTCCAGGCGATGATCGCTCGCAACTGGAGCGCCGACATGATGGGCGAGTGCTAGGCCTTCCGGAACGCTCGGGAGCGGCCTCGACCACGTAGCATCGGGCCCATGGCCAAGGTTCCGTGGGCGCCGTCCCAGTCGAAACTCGTCGATTCGCTGGTGGAGGTCGTGGTGCGGCACGCGCCGGAAGGCTGGGAATGGGCCCATGTCGAGGTCAACATGGTCGCCGAGCTCTGGTCTGGCACGGTGTCCGTGACCGCGGGCGACAAAGAGCTGTCGGGCGGGATCAAAGAGGGACAGGCCCTCGCGCTCCTCAGGGAGCTGCGGCACCGGATGTACGTGGCCGGCGCTGGCGCCTGGTACTCGATGACTCTCGACATCGATCCCGATCGAACGGCCACCGCGACGTACAACTACGACGACGAGCCCGAGTTCGACCCGGCTCCCGACGCGAGTGTCTATCTCCGCGATCTGCAGCGCTACAAGCGCAAGGACAACCACGTACCGCAGTGGCTGCGGGACAAGATCTACCAGACCCGCGCCCCCGGGGACTCTGCGGCGGACAGCTTTTCGCGGTGGATTCAGGGCGGGCTCTGACATGCCTACCGACGACGTGACCTCCCCCGCCGACTTCTGGGAGGACCGGTACGCCTCCGCGGAGCAGATCTGGTCCGGCAAGGTGAATCACGCCATCGTCCAGGTGGTGTCGACTCTCACGCCCGGACGGTCGCTCGACCTCGGCTGTGGCGAGGGCGGCGACGTGGTCTGGCTCGCACAGCACGGGTGGGACGCGACTGGGGTCGACATCTCGGCAACCGCGACCCGTCGCGCTGCCGAGGCCGCCAGAGCCAGGGGCATCCCGGACGACCGCATCCACTTCGAGACGGCCGACCTCGAGACCTGGAGCCCGGCCGAGTCGTACGACCTCGTCACGGCCAGCTTCCTGCAATCACCGGTCGAGCTGCCGCGCGCGGACATCCTGGGGCGCGTGGCTGAGCACGTGGTGCCCGGGGGGCGGCTATTGATCGTCGCTCACGCCGGGATGCCGCCGTGGTCGACGCATGCCCATCACCACGAGTTCCCCACGCCGGACGAGGAGGTCACCGCGTTGGGCCTCGCCGGCTGGGCGGTCGAGATCGCCGAGGTCCGCTCCCGCGAGGCAACCGGCCCGGAGGGCCAGCAGGCGGTACTGGACGACACCGTCGTCCTTCTGCGCCGGAACGACTAGCTCATACCGATTGTCGACCGCACAGGCTTCGACCACCCGCCGGAATCTCGGGGTCACCGACACCATTAGCGTGGCGTTGTGGATGGTGACGTGGTCAGCGACCTCAGGCGGCGGTACTGGTCGCTGGTCGTGACCGCGTGCGAGTGGCGCGCGTACGGGGTCGAGGCGCCCGAGGTCATGGCTGCCAGGGTGTTCGCGTCCCTGGACCACGGCAAGGTTGCCGACCTCCGCGTCCTGTTCCGGGCCGTCGACAAGGCGGTCGCGGAGGCGTACCTGAGCAACGCCTCGCGACGGTCCTCCCTGGATGCGATCCGAGGGTTGACGATCGTCCCTCGCCGGGACGCTGCCCGACCGGCCGCGCTGACGGCCCTAAGCTCGCTCCGCGAGGGTGACCGGCGCATCCTGCAGCATGCCTACTGGGACGACCTGGATCCTGTCGAGATCGCCAACGTCCTCGGGACCGATCTCGATGCCGTCCATCGACGGCTGGACGACGCCACCCGTCGCTTCACCACACGGCTGGTGAAGCGGGGCGTACGGGTCGACGACGTCGCATCCCTGTTGCGTCAGCTCAAGCCGGGCATTCATCACCGACAAGGCTGAGCGTCAGCCGGCGCGGAGCCATTTCACCGTCTCCTCGAGGGCTTCGCGCCAGGGCGTCGGGGCGAGACCGAACCGCGCCTGGGCCGCCGACGAGTCGAGCACGTACGGGGCCTCGAACGCCGGCGCCATCTCGTCCAGCTCGCGGATCAGCGGCGAGACGCGCATGAGTGTCTTGATGAACCGTGAGTACGGGTGGGGCGTGTGAGCGGGTACCCCAGCGATCGCGGCAGCGTCGTGCGCAAGGTCCGTGAGCGACTTCGGCGGCGTGGTCGGCACGTGCCAGACCCTCCCCCACGCATCGCCGGCCGGATCGGAGGCCGCGATCGCTGCGGCGAGGCGCCCGATGTCAGGCACGTACGTCCAGGAGTGGGGCGCATCGACGACCCCCATGATGTGGTGAGCGGTCTTCCCGGCGATCGCGGGCTTGATCGCGTACGTGTTGAGATAGCTCATGCCCGCGCTCGCGCCCGGCCCGAAGTAGTCGGCCGCCCGGATCTCGACGGCCCGGATCCTGCCCGCACGGTGCGCGTCTTCCGCGTCGTGCCACATCTTCGCCCTGATGCGTCCCTTGTGCCCGTTCGGCGCTTCAGGGGTGGTCGACTCGATCATCGGAGTGCTGGGGTGGCCATACGGGTACAGGTTCCCGATGGTCAGCAGCGCCGCACCCGAACGTTCGGCCGCCTCGAGGAAACCTGCGGCCATCGGCGGCCACTTCTCGTCCCAGTCGGTGTAGGGCGGGTTGACGGCGTTGACGAGGACGTCCGCCCCGGTGGCGAGCTCGGCCAGCGCTTTCGCGTCAGTGGCGTCGACCTGGGCGGTGGTCACTCGCGGGTTCGGCGTCGGATTCACGCCCGGTCCGATCCCGCTGCCCGACCTGGACGCCAGCACGACGTCACCGCCTGCCAGCCCGATCTGGTGCGCGGTCCACTGGCCGATCCCGCCCGCTCCCACGACGACTGCCTTCATGGCTCCTCCTCCGATAACCGAGAACACTGTTCGCACATCAGTGAAGCACGGCCCGGCGCCGAATTCAAGAACACTGTTCGCACTTGGGATAGTGTGCTCCCATGACCGGCACGATGGGCGCCCGCGAGCGCCGCCGCACCGATGTCACCGCCGCTCTGCTCGCCGCTGCCAAGCGGGAGCTGGCTCGTACGGGCGCGGCTGGCCTCTCGGTACGGGCGGTCGCCCGGGACATGGACATGGCCCCGTCGGCGCTCTTCCGCTACATCCGCGGACGTGACGAACTCCTGACATTGCTCATCGTCGACGCGTACGACGATCTGGGGGACCACGTCGAAGCGGTGGAGACGGCGGTGCCCAGGTCCGCTCTGCGCGGGCGATGGTGGGCGATCGCGACATCCTTCCGCGAGTGGGCTATCGCGCATCCCCACGAGTACGCGCTCCTGTACGGGTCGCCCGTACCTCAGTACCACGCGCCTGCGGAGCGTACGACCCCGTCCGGCACTCGTGTCACGAACCTGCTGGCCGCGATCGGCATGGCGGATCAGGAAGCACCGCCCCATCCCGCGATCCCCCACCTGCCCGACGCAACGCACTTGAGCGCCCTCGCCGTCGCGGCCGGGGTGCCGACGATGGACGGCGCGCGGCTCGCGTCCGGGCTCCTCGCGTGGACGGCACTGGTCGGCGCCGTCTCGTCCGAGCTGTTCGAGCAACTGGGCGAGCCAGTCGCTCGCCTCGAGACGCTCTTCGAGGCCGCGGTCGCGCTGGGCGAGTGGCTGCTCTTCGGAGAGCCACAGGAGCAACCCGCCTGACCTGCCGATTCCACCGCAGCGGAAGCTCGGCTGGCAGATTCGTCCTAGAAGAGTGACAAGCAGTCGCCTGTCGGCCTGATCAGGGCAGGAACATCGGCTCGATCGGGTGGCCGGCAAGGGTGGCGAACATCGCCGCGAGGTGTTCCGAGACCGAGACCGGGTCGGCGCTGAGCGGTGCCTGGAGCTGGAGTCCCTCCCAGAGAGCGACGATGTCGATGGCGGCGGCCTGCGGGTCGATGGCGGCGGGCACCTGACCTGTGGCCTGGGCCAGTTCGATGTGGTGGGCGATCTGGTGGCGAAGCCGGGCGAGCCGTTCGCGGAAGTAGGCGCGGGCGGGGTGGTCCGGATCGGCGGACTCGGCGGCCAGCAGTGTGAAGAGCCTGGTCAGGCCTGGGGTCTCCTCGTTGCGGACAGCGATGCCCAGCAGCAGCGCGAGCGTTTCGTCGAGGGTCGTCGGTTCGATGTGCTGGAGCTCGTCGCGGAGCTCGAGCACGGACTGGAGCAGCAGCGACTTCTTGGGGAAATGGTGCAGCAGGGTCGCATGGTTGATGCCCGCCCGCCGGGCGATCTCGCGCACCGAGGTGCCGCCGTAGCCGGACTCGGCGAAGACATGGAAGGCGGCGTCGACGATGTCAGCCTTGGTCGCGCGTCCGGTCGCGTAGCCGACCTCCTTGGAGCTCTTCGCCATGATCTCGCCCCTCTCTGCGACCCGACGCCGCCGATCATGCCCTTCGGGTGACCGGGCCGCACAACGATCATGCTCCACTTCGATCACAATTTCCACCAGGTGGTTGACAACCGTTCCGAGGCATACATAATGTCTGGGGCACAGACAAATAGGAACAAGGAGGTTCCATGACTGATCGCTTGTCTGAGACGGGTTTTGTCCCG
>DAIPZP010000015.1:0-14048 GCA_036782155.1 Propionibacteriaceae bacterium | reverse complement strand
CCCAAGACGTCATCCCACAGGCAGCGTGAGGTCCCTCCAGAAGAGCCGCACCCGATTGGGAAGGCTGTGGGAAGGCTCGCAGTGGGCGTCGGGACGCGCGTGTCCTTCACCCCTCCCAGTACATGTCCAGGATTCGCTCGACGACTGCGACACCGGAGCCGCGGACGAGCACACCCAGCTCGAGGTTCTGACCGGCCAGACCGGCGGCCGTGACGTTGGCGCTGCCGATGTACGCGGCGAGCGAGTCCGCGGTGAGGACCTTGAGGTGCGCCCACGGTGCGTCGAACCGCAGCCGCGACTCGGTGAAGTTCGCCGGCGCGCCAGAGGTACGGATCGTCAGCTCCAGCTCGTCCAGCGCGTCGTCCGCGTGCGTCGACCTCGTCGGCAGGAGGATCTCGAGCTGGACGCCCCTGCTCGTCGCGGCTGCGAGAGCGTCGCCGATGAAGCCGAGTCCCGGCCGGTCGATGAATGGTGCCGCGAGTCGCAACGTCTGCGTCGCGCCGACGACGAGTTGCACCAACGTCTCGCCCGTCGTCCGACGAAGGCCGATCGGCAGGCGCGATCCTCCGGGGAGGGATGCGACGAGATCCCACGGCTCGGTGATCACGACCGAGCGGCGGCCGAGCACCCACGCGGCCGCCTCCTGGCAGAGGAGCGCGGCGCGATCAGCGTCGAGGGTCAGTCGGTTGCGCAGGACGTCGACCAGGTCCGGGTCGAGTCCGGAGCGCGCAGCGGCGGGTCGATCGGACACAGGCGCCGAGAGGAGGGTCGCGAGTTGAACCGCGCTGGCACGCGGGTCGGCACAGTCGACGAGGACGCCTCCGATCAACTCGGCATCGTCCACCTCAGTGCACCGGCGAGAGGAAGCCGTTCGCCCCGAACAGCTCGGAGCGGTCGAGGAAGCGATTGAACCAACGGCACGACGGCTCACCCAGATGCAGACACGCCATGCACGCGCCACCGCCGCTCCGACACCCCGGGTCGAGCGCGCACCGCGACTCGCCCTCGACGAGGTCGGCGAGGAAGCGGTGCAGCGACGTCTCGTAGACGGCCTGGAGTCCACCGAGTACGAAGTCGCCACGCGACGCGGAGTACACGACGAAGGACAGGTGGTGCGGGAGGAGGTACTCGGCGAGCCCATCACGCTCGATGCCGGCGAAGGATGCGAGCCGGCGGATCGTGCGGTGCGCGTACGAGTGCACGAGCTGCAGCAAGGCACCGCCGAGCGGTTGGTACTGCTCCTGTGTCGGATACGGCAGATCCATCCGTTCGAGCAACGCGAGCCGCGCTGCACGCGGGCCGTCGACGTCAGGCAGCGCATGACCGCGAGCGACGAGGTGCTGGTACACGAGTATCGGATCGAGGCGGAAGAGCAGTGCCTCCGTCCTCGACAGCGAGCCGTACGCACGGACGTGGCCGCGCTCGCGGAAGGGGACCAACCGCGCGACTCCGGGCGACATGTCGCCGCGCGTGTAGCCGAACGAGAGCGTGGCGACCGGGAAGTTCGCGAGCAGGTCGACGCCAGCGAGATGGGCGTCGCGCATCGCATCCCCGTATGCGCCCTCGTAGAGGGTCCGGAGTGGCGGCGTGGTGCCGGCGACCATGTCCGCGACGCGCGTGCGGCCACCACGCACGGCGGACGCGAGGCTGAGTGCTTCTTCGTGGGCCTTCTCCCGGACCGAGTCCGGGAGGACGACGCCACCACCGTGGCCGGCATCGACCTCACCGCGGTCGAGGGCCGCCTGCGCGAGTTCCTGGGCCGTTGCGTCAGAGAGACCGGCCTGGCGCAAGGTCTCGAGGAGGCCCGCGTAGGTCTGCCTTCCCTGGGTCGGATCGTCGGCTGTCATGCCGTCGAGTACCCACTCCAGCGCGCGGGCTCCTCCGCCCGCAGCCCGGAGCTGCGCCGCGACCGCGGGATCAGGCGGGTTGACGAGGACGGCGAAGCGCGGGGAGAACACGACGGCCGCGCGATGGACGGTCACCGACATGCCGCCATTGCCGCAGTTACAGACCTGGAACGGGAAGCCTCCCGTGGTCAGAGGCCGCTGGCACTGCGGGCAGAAGATGCGCAACTCGCGCGCGGTCGCGGTACCGGGCAGCCGTGTGGCGACGGCGTTGTGTGTCGGACAGCGTGGGATCTGAGGCTCTCGTGCCGCACCGCACGTGTGGTACGCGATGAACTGCATCTGTGCTCGCGCACGGCCACCGCAGCTGCAGCGATCGTCGCGGTTGCGCGCGATCGACCCACACGTCTTGCAGCGCCACTGCTGTGGGTAGGTTTCGACGAGGACACCGCGATCCATGTTGAGCCCGACGACCTCGACGGTGGCACGGGCACGGAGAGCAGCCTCGAGGCCGTCGTCCATCCCGGTCGCCGACCACGGCGCGATGGACCCGAGCAGCGCGGCGCGGACCGCGTCCTGGTCGAGGGCGAGCGGGACGGGGTCGATCCAGTGGGCGACGCGCCAGATCTTGCCGTCGAGGTCGGCGGTCTGACCGGGCAGCAGACCGAAGAGGATCTGCGAGGCGCCGCGTTCGACCCTCACGGCCGCCCGCCTCGCGTGATCACGGGCGCTTGTTCCTCGACGTCGCGCAGCGACCGCATCGGCTCGCCCGTGGGGAACAGCTCGCTCACCCACTCGGCCGAACTCGCCGGATCGTTGAGGGCTCGGTAGAACTCGCGGAGGTAGTCGCCGAGGTCGCGCCGGAGGTTCTCGTCGAGCGGACCGTCGAAGTCGAGCATGTCGATGAGCGCGTCCAGCTCGACCTGTTCGAGGACCGGCAGACGGGCGAACGCCTTCCGGACGGGTGAGGGCTTGGTGAGCTGCTTCAACCCGGCGGCGATGGCGGCGGGCTCGTGGATACCGTAGAGGCGCGCTTGCACCAGCCCGGCGAACGTCAGCTCGAGAACGCGGCGGCTCTTGGCGGTGATGGGCACCGGGTCGATGAGGCGGTCGGCGTGACCGACGAACGACGGGAAGTTGCGGTACACCGCGGCGTCACGTTCGCGGCCGATCTTGTGCAGGACGATGACGAGTCCCGGATGGGTCCGGCCGACGCGCGACGTGGTCTGGATGAACTCCGCCGTGGCCAGCGGGAGGCCGAGCATCACCATCACGTTCAGCCGGTTGATGTCGACCCCGTGGGAGAGCATCGACGACGCGGCGATGAGGTGGACGCGGTCGTAGAAGTCGGCTTCGGGTTCGACGAGGCGCGCCAGGGTGGTGCGAACCTCGTCGAGGGGTGTGCGGCCGGTGAGGGTGGCGGCGTTGACCGGCCGGTCGAGCTGGATCTGCGTGTCGAACGACCGCGCGACCGCTTCGACGTCCTTGAGGTTCGAGCCGTAGACGACGTCCACTCCGTAGTTGTCCACGAGTTCCGGCACGACGGACACGTCGACGCCGATCGCGGCGGCGAGGCCGGCCGGGTCCTCCACGGCGCGCCGAGTGACCCGCTGCAGCGACTCGGTCAGCTGGTCGGTCGCGTACTCGAGGGTGACCCCGCGCGGCGCGAGCCCTGCGAAGCGCCGGGCGAGCGCGTCGGTCATGCGCGACCAGAACGACCAGCCCGCCCGTGGTCCCGGCAACGGGAAGGTGCGTCCGTCGCGGCGGTACAACGCGCGGACCTGTTCGTCGTGGCCGGCGAGAGTCGCCGACGAAGCGATGATCTTCGGAGCAGAGCCGTAATGCGACTGCAGCGCGTCGAGGAGCGCCTCGTAGTGCGAGTCGACGGCGCCGAGGCTGTCGCGCAGCAGGTGTAGCTCGTCCTGCATCCTGACGGTGGGCGCGTACATGTTGGTGGGCTGGTCCAGTGGCCCCGTCGCGGAGTTGCAGCCGGGCAAGAGACACCCGCCCTGCGAGCCGCTCCGCGGCGCATAGGTGAAGCCGTGTCCTTGGATGGGACAACGCCCGGACGGTGCGCCGTAGAAGCCACGCATCGCCGCCTGGACCGCGATGCTCGCGGCCTTGTCGAGCGTGCCTAGGACGACGGTCGGCAGCGATCGGTAGATCTCGTCGTCGACGACACGGAAGGGCAACGGGCGCCCGCCCCACGGACAGTCGGGCGAGGTGCACAGGTGATCGAGCGTCCATCGGGTCTGGTCGAACGCCATGCGCAGACCGCCAGCCCCGCAGAAGGGGCAACGCAACAGGACCTGGTACTTGGCCGGCATGTCGGCGTCCGACGGATCGTCGGGCGAGGTGAAGTCCGGCGTCCGCTTGATCTTGTTCGGTGTGCCCTGCTTACCGACGAAGAAGCCGAGCGAGAACTCCCGGCCCGCGATGCTCTCGGCGCGTCGGACCAACTCGGCGGCGGCAACGACGTCAGCGAAGCGCTGGGTCTGCTGGAGCGACAGCATCCGGAGTGGGAAGCGTCCCCACGACGTGATGCCCTCCTTCTTGCCGCGCAGCCGGTCGAAGAAGGCGGCCGTGACGACATAGAGGAGATACGTCTCGGTCTTGCCGCCCCCGGTGGCGAACCACAGGGTGTCGACGATGGCGCGGTCACCGTCGCGGTTCTCGTCGACGACGGACGTGACGTTGGCGAGCATGAAGCCCAGCTGGAAGGGTCGCCAGTGGGTGTGCGGCACGACCGGGGACTCGTCGAACGCGCGGTTGGCGAGCATGAAGCTCCGGCGCAGCTCGTCGTCGGCGGCGAGCACGGTGAGCCCCGCCTGCAGGCGACTCAGCTCCTCCGCGAACTGCGCGGCGGCCGATGCCGCCTGGTCCTGCATGCCGGCGTCCCAACCCTCGTCGGCGGCTCGCCGGGCGAGGACGTCGGGCGCCCAGTGCGTCACACCCCAGCGCTCGCAGGCGGCGACGAGATCAGCCAGAGCCGGGAGCGGATCCGCGGCAAGCGTCGCGAAGCTGATGTCGGGGATCGGACCGACGTCGTCGTCCCAGTACGTCGGTCGGGGTTGGTCGTACGTCGCGACGTCGGTCGTCCGGAAGGCCGCGGCACCGATCTGCGCGACACCACCGTTGACGCCGTAGGCAGCCACGGTGCGGTCGTACCGGAAGGAGTCCGGCAGGTTGTCGAGGGTGAACGGCAGCGTCGCGCCCGCCTCCACCTCCAGGCTCGCTTCGTAGACGGTGGTCTCCCAGTGGGGCACCTCCTCCGGTGAGATGTTCACGAGGGTGACGACGAGTTCGGGGCCGTCCTTGCCGGTCTCGAGTTCAGCGTGGAACTCGCACTCGAGCCCGTCGGCGCCGACGGCCCGGAAGGCATCGGCGAAAGCGCGACGACCCTCGGACTCGATCTGACCGACGGCCGTCGGGGTGGCCAGCTCGGCGGTGATCTCGATCCGGTCGGTCTTGCGCCAACGGGGCGCGTCCGGTGCATCACCACCGTCGAACTCACCCCACGCCACGACACTGGCGCGGCAGGTGACGGTGCGCCCATCGACTTCGGCCGGACGGAAGCGGACACCGACCTCGCAGGGCTCGAGCCGCTCACTCCTCTCCCCCAGGCGGCTGTTCTGGACCACGATCTCGGGTGCCAGTCGACCGAGCCACAGTCGACCCTTCGGCGCGACGGGGAGCGTCGCCATGTGATCTCCGCGCCCCTCCGCGACCACGCCGTCCAGCATCCATGCGAGGAAGCGGGCTGCGTCTTCGGAGCGGAGAGTCATCCATCCTCCAGGGTGCCGAGGAGTGTCAGGGGTACTGGATCGTCGCACGGCGTGACCTCAAGCACGACCGCCTCGACGACAGCGTCGCGCAAGTCGGCGATCGACAGACCCGTCTCGGAGTCGATGGTGGCGGCATCGGCGACGACAGTCGCATCACGAGCCGCTGCTGCCAGGGCGCGGCCGGCGGCTCGGCGGAAGCCGCGGCGCCGTTGGACCCCGGCGAATAGCTCGCGGACCTGGACGTCGGACATGCCGAGGGCGAGGGCCCTGTTGAGGCGCTCCAGGTCGTCGATGTGTTGCGGTGCCATGGTCCCCTCGGTCACCCAGGACCGCACCGCGTGGCTCGTCTTGTCGCAGCCGATGTCGGTCATGGCGCGGTGGAGTGCGGCGATGGTGAGGCCGCTCGCCGGCCAGCGGGCGCGCACGAGCCGTCGGTAGTGATCGAGGAGGTAGCGGGCCGCGAGCAGGTCTGGGCGATGACCGAGTCTCTCCTCCAGCGCCTCGAGGAGCCCGACCCGCCCCTGCTGCCGGCCGACGAGGAGGATCGCGCCCGGCTCGAGGGTCTCGGGTCGGCGCTCGATGATCTTCGGGCCCTCGCGGACGTCCACGTGACGCCCGACCTCGAGGAGCAGCCGGCCACGGTCGGTGACCACCGAGACCGCGGGGACCGCGGCCGTCCAGCCGTCGTGATCGGTCTCGCGGGCGATCCCACGGATCGGTCCCTCGCCACCGAAATCGAGGGGGTCGAGATCGAACAGCGACGACAAGGACTCGAACGGGTCGGGCTCGGGGACGTACTCGGCACCGTCGGCGACGACCACCGGGCGGCGCGGCAGCGACGTCCCGCCGGACAACTGCGGGGGAGGTACGGAGCCGACGACGGCGCGCCACGCGCGGTCGTGCTCGGCGTCGGCGCCCCAGTGATCGGCCGCCGCACGTACCGACTCGACCGCCCGGGCGCATCCCTCCGCGGACTGGGTCCCGAGCGTAAGGACCTCGACGACTGGTGCCAACCCGGAGAGGACGCGATGCCAGTCCCACGGCGACGGCTCACCGACGAAGGCGACCTTCGGCCAGGTGCCGTGCCGGTGGAGCTGGCCGATCGGTCGGATGGTCATCGACCCGGCGCGGTCGGAGGTCGGCGGCAGACCGAGGGAGTCGAGCAGCGCATGGGCCGCGGTCCGCGTCCGGGTGACCACAAGGCATTCCTCACCGGAGGAGTGGATGGTTCCGAGCGTCTCCTCGAACGGGTTGCCCAGCTCCAGCGCTGCACGGAGATCCGCGATGTCGCTGGCGAGGATGGAGCCGATCTCGGCGAAGTCCTCGCTGAGCGTCTCGGCCCAGACCATGAGTTCGTCACCGAACCCCCGCGTCGAGCGCGCGGCCATCGGTGGGAAGCCGCAGAACTGATCGAAGCGCGATGGTCGACACGGCAACGAGGCGAGTGTCGTGAGGTGGTGCCAGCCCGCCGACAGACCGCGTTCGAGGTGCCGATCGGTGCGCTGTGGTGCCATCGAGCGCAGGACACGCAGGTCCTCCCGGCACCGTGCGACCGCGGCCTCCGCCTGAGGGTGTCGGGCGACGGTGAGACGGACGTCGACCCCGGCGGCCATGGTGGCGAGGCGGTCGGACGCGATGGAGAAGGGCACGGTGTGGCCGGCGCTCTCCTCGAGGGTGCGACCGGTCGCGAGAGCCGCCTCGCTCCACCCCCAGATCGCGCGGCCGCCGGCCTCGGCCTTGCGGAGTGCGGGGTCGATCGGGTCGGCGACGATCTCGATCGATGCCTGTTGCGACGTGATCCGAACCGGACCGGCGAGTCGGTCGACGACGAGGTGGTCGACCGGCCAGCCCTTGCACGCCTGGCCGATGATGACCCCCTGGAGCCGCCGGGCACCTCCCGGGCTGTCCCCCTCGGGACTGGCGCGGAACACGGGGAAGACCTGTGAGATCGGGACGCGGGCGCCGGTCGTCGAGATGCGAAGGGCGTTCCAGGTGCGGGTGGCCATCGTCGTATCGGCGGTGACGATCCCGACCGACGACTGGTGGTTGCCGTTGACGAACTGGCGGAGGAGGAGCTGCGCTGCGAGGAGGACGGCGACCTGACCGGCCGGGGCCGGGTAGGCGATCGTCAGGTCCTGCCGGCGGGCCGTCGCGAGGTCGATCAGGGAGAGCGCGACCTCGTCGACCCAGCACAGGTCGACCCATTGCGGTCCGGCACCGTCCTCGAGCACCAGGCGTCGCTCGCGGGCGATCCCGACGAGTCCGTCGGGATCCTCGAGGTCGAGAAGAGCTGCGTCCCAGCTGCTCATGCGGGCTCGATGAGGTCCGGTCGAGGGTCTGAGTCGAGGGCCACCACCTCCATCATCGCCCCGAGGAGTGACAGTCACCCCACGGAAGGGTGTCGAGCCGGTTCCTACCTCCGCCGCAGCGCGACCACGACGTCACGCACGGTGCCCGCCGACGCGACGGCTTCGTCGTGCTCCCAGAACCGGAGCACGCGCCATCCCTCCTCGGTGAGGGCCTCGGTGGTCGCGGTGTCGCGCGCCTTGTTGGCGTCGAGCTTGTCCGTCCACCACTGGCGGTTGTTCTTCGGGATGGTGCCGTGTTCCGGGCACCCGTGCCAGAAGCATCCGTCGATGTAGACGGCGACCCGCTCCGTCGGGAAGACGACGTCCGTACGCCGCCGGTTGCCGTTGATCTTCCGATCCACGCCGAACCGGAGACCCAGGTCGTGCAGCGCCGACCGCAGGGCGAGTTCGGGTTGTGTGTCGCGCCGCTTCGTCGTCGCCATGCGCGCCCGGATCACTTCGCTCGATGCAGGTGGTACCCCGTTCGCCCGCGTGCTGGTCCCGTTCACACGGCCAGCCTTGGTCACCGGCGGGTCGGGCTCGGGCTCGGGAAGTGCGCGGAGCAACGGCTCGATCAGGTGGACACCGAGCAGGGGTGGAACGGCGTTGCCGATGACGCGCGCCCAGGCGCCGCGACCCTTGCTGGTGTCGAGGTCGAAGAAGTCGGGCAACGTCTGCAGCCGCGCCGCCTCGTGCGGCGTGAGGGTGCGGGCCAGACCCGGGTGGACGAAGCGGCCCTGGCCCATCGATCCGAACCCCGTCGTGATGGTGGGTGCCGGCTCGTCCCAGCTGAGCTGCCCGTACATGGCGTTGTACGTGTGCTCCTTGTCCTTGTGGCACTTCGGTCGCAGGCGATTGGGCAGGTTGACCTCGTCGGGGTGGGCGAGGAGCCACTGCATCCGCTTGCGGTTCTCATCGGTGGGCGTCGACGCCGCGTCGGGCCCGGTCTCGGCGACGGTGGCCAGGAGGTCGGCGATCGCCCATCGGACTGTTCGATCGGCGTGGTCACCGCAGGGCGACTGGATCTCGAGCACGTCGGCCGGATCGACGTGGTCACCGAGAACAGCGAGCAGGATGTGACGGCGACGGCGTTGCGGGACGCCGAAGTCGACGAGATCGAGGACGCCGTCGTCGACGGAGTACCCGCTGGCCTTGAGCGCGGCGATGGCCTTCTCGACGACCTTGCCCTTGTCGTGCTGGACCGCAGGCACATTCTCGATGAAGACGTATGTCGGCTTCAGGACCTGCGCAGCGCGGACGGCTCGGAGGTAGAGCGAGTTGCGTGGGTCCTCGCGGCGCGTGTGGTTGTTGAGATCCGAGTGACCTTGGCAGGGCGGACCGGCGACGAGAACGTCGACCTGGCCGGCGACCTCGGCCACCGCGCGCTCGGCCTTGGTGGGGGCTCCCCCGAGCCGGCCGTCGAAGAGCCTCGCCACGCTGGTCCGGCGCGGGACTGCGTCGGGAAAGTTCAGGGTGTACACATCCGCCGCGGCAGGGTCGTTTTCCACGGCGAGCGCCACTGTCGCCCCTCGGCCGACGCGTCGTGCGGCTTCGGCGGCGCCGAGTGTCAGCCCGCCACCGCCACAGAAGAGGTCGACGATCCGGATCGGGTTCGGCAGCGTCTCGTAAGCGGGACGGGTGCCACCGACGAGGAAGCCGAGGTCCTCTGCACAGACGGCGCACGTCGCCACGGCACCGTCGTCCACGGTGGCGAGCGACGCAGCCGGCGTCGCCTTGGCTGGACTGGCGACGGGCAACGTCGCGGCGCTGCTCACCCGTCCACCCGCGGGTCGACGCGACAGAGCGAACCGGCGGCCAGCGGCGCCGGCCAGGTCATGGCGTCGGTCGGTGCGTTGTTGTACTCCAGCTTCGCTCTCGGCCAGGAGGGTTTGACGGGTCCTCCCGATCGTACGGCTGTGGGTGACGAGGTGCACGACATCCCGGGCGCACCGACCGAGCCGTACGTACGCTCGGGTCGTGGTGGACGGCGACGAGCACCGACTGCGGCTGGCTGCGATGGCCTGGCTGGACGGGTTACTCGCGGGGGACGCCGAGGTCGTGAGGTACGAGGACGTCGCCGCCTTCACGTTCGAGGGGCGCCGGATCCCGCTGATGGATCCGCAGCGAGGCATCCGGAAGCCGTCCGGGCTCGTGGCGGCGCTCTCGATCCGGACCAGCTACACCCGGCCCGGGCAGGTCCCGCCCTACGAGGACATGGAGGGCCCGGACGGGCTGCTCCGGTACAAGTACCGGGGCGACGATCCCCGACACCCCGAGAACGTCGCTCTCCGGGCGGCGTACGAGGCAGGGCTCCCGCTGATCTGGTTCGTGGCCACGCAGCCGGGTGCCTACCTGCCGATCTACCCGATCTGGATCGTCGGCGACGAGCCGGCGCAGCTCCAGTTCGCCGTCGCCTTCGACTCGGGCCAGCGGTACGCCCCGATCGGCCCGGCCGTCGACGAGGACCAGCGGCGGTACGTCGAGCGCGTCACCCACCAACGGCTCCACCAGCGGGTGTTCCGTGTCCGGGTGCTGGACGCGTACCGGACGAGCTGCGCCATGTGCCGGCTGCGGTACCGCCCGCTCCTCGACGCGGCGCACATCCTCCCGGATGGTCACCCTCGGGGCAGTCCGGTCGTCCCCAACGGTCTCGCTCTCTGCAAGATCCATCACGCTGCGTACGACGGGAACTACCTGGGTGTCCGGCCCGACTTCGTCGTCGAGGTCCGGAAGGACGTGATCGAAGCCGAGGATGGGCCGATGCTGCTCCATGGGTTGCAGGAGATGGCCGGGACCCGCCTCACCCTGCCGCGCGCCACCTCAGCCCGGCCCGACCCGAGCCGCCTCGAGGAGAGGTACGAGGTGTTCCGCCGTGCCGGCTGATCGGACGAACGGCGCGGCGGCTCGTTCGGGCAAGCTGGTCGGCGCATGACCGAGGACACCGGCCCGACGACCGAGACACCGGAGGGGGAGGCCGACGCGCCCGAGAGCCCGTTCGTCATGAAGCTCAGCCTGTCGGTGCTCGACGACCTCGGCGTCAACCTCTACAGCAACACCGCGGCGGTCCTCTCAGAGGCGGTCGCGAAACGCGTGGGACGCGGATGCCGAGGAGGTGCGCATCACCATCGGTGACGACGAGATCGAGATCGTCGACACGGGCTCAGGGATGGGCACTGTCGACGAGATCAACAAGCGGTACCTGACCGTCGGCTACAAGCGGCGACTCGAAGGGCGGATGGTGACGGCCAAGGGCCGCCACGTGATGGGGCTGAAGGGCATCGGCAAGTTGTCCCTCTTCGCGATCGCCGACGAGATCATCGTCGACACCTGGACGGCCGAGGCGGGACGGCTGTCGTTCGTGATGCGCAACGAGGACATCCGCGCTGCTATCGCCGCAGAGAAGGACTACCGCCCCCGGCAGATCGACGCCGAGGCCGAGGGCATCGCCGCCACCGAGGGCGAGCACGGCACACGGCTCGTCTTGCGACAGCTCAAGAAGCTCGCCGACGGCCGGACGGCAGCGGCGCTACGCCAGCGGGTGGCGCGCCGGTTCTCCGTGCTCGGCGAGCAGGACCAGTTCACCGTCAGCATCGACGACGACCCTGTCACGGTCGCGGACCGCGGATACCAGAAGTCGGCCGAGTACGTCTGGAAGTTCACGTCGGGCGCCCCGGCGTACTTCGACGAGATGGCCGACGGCGTGGGTGGCGCGGACGAGAAGACCCTCGACGGAGTCGCTGACGCTGACCGCGGATGGACGGTGTCCGGCTGGATCGGCACGGTCCGCGAACACAAGCAGCTCGCCGACGAACAGAACAGCCTTCCGGTGCTCGCGCACGGGAAGCTGGTCCACGAAGACGTCCTCCCCCACCTCAAGGAGGGCGGCCTGTTCACGAAGTACATCATGGGCGAGCTGCACGCGGACTTCCTCGACGCCGACGACCTCGACGACATCGCGACGAGCGATCGGCAGCACCTCAAGGAGGGCGACGAGCGGTACGTCGCACTCATGAAGGTCGTGAAGGCTGCGGTGACCACGGTGGGGTCGGCGTGGCTCAGACGTCGACGAAAGGACGCGACCGACAGGGCCTGCCGCTACGAGTCGATCAAGACCTGGTACTCGAGCCTCGGGCCCGATGCGCGCGCCGCGGCGGAGAAGCTCTTCGAGAAGATCGCCACGCTGTCGGTCGACGACGAGAGCGAGCGCAAGGAGCTGTACAAGCACGGCATCATCGCGTTCGAGCGGCTCCGCATGCGCGAGCTGCTCAGCGCCGTCGACGCGCTCCCCGACACGGATCTCCAGACGCTGTTGCCTCTGTTCGGCCAGCTCGACGATATCGAGGCGGCCGAGTACGCGGAGATCACTCGGGGGCGGATCGAGATCATCCGCAAGCTCGATGGCCTCGTCGACGAGGACGCCAAGGAACGCGTTATCCAGGAGTTCTTGTTCGATCACCTGTGGCTGCTCAGTCCGTCATGGGAGCGACCCACCAAGAACCCGGTGATGGATAAGCGGGTCGAGAAGGCGCTCGCGCTGGTCTCGGACAAGCTGACCGACGAGGAGAAGTTGAAGCGCCTCGACATTGCGTATCGGACGGCGCCGAAGGCGCACATCATCATCGAGCTGAAGCGGTACTCGGCCGCCTTCACGTCGAGCGAGCTGCAGACCCAGCTCAAGAACTACAAGTACGCGGTCCACGGGGTCCTCGACGAACACTTCCCCGGCGAGGAACACACCGTCGAGGTCGTCGCCATCGTCGGCAAGCGTCCCGCCGACGCTGTCGGACACTGGGAGGACTTCACCCGGGAGTTGGCCGTCGTCAACGCTCGGGTGATCACCTACGACGAGCTGATCGAGCGGGCCCTCGCCGACTACACCGACTACCTCGAGGCCGACAAGCAGGTTGGCCGCATCGTGGACGTGCTCACCAAGCTTGAGGAGGAGGTCCTCGTCAACGAGGACGCTCTCGGCGCTGGCGAGCCCCCAGCTGGAGAGGGCGGCAGCGGCAGGCCGCCTGCTCCCGATGGCCAGCAGGATGGCGGCGACGCCGCAGCGGGTGTGCAGGACGGATCGTGATCCCCCGGTCGAGCACGCCTCTCATTCCGAGATCCCGGCTGCGTACCAATTCTGGACGCCCCGGCGCGACGACATCAGCGAGGAGGGTTTCGCTTACTTCCGTGACACATGGCTGATCCGGGGCGTCGGTGTTCGGCAGGCCCGATCGGTCCTGGCGCTTGAGCGCGAACTCATCGCAGCGGCCGACGCATGCAGTGAGAGCTCGGAGGAGTTCGACGAGATCGCGACCGCTCTCGGGACATCGGACCTCGAAGAGATCCCAGCGAAGGTCCTCCAGTCGAGCGCCTTCGAGTCGATCACCGGCTACTACTCGGCCGGCGATCGGATGTCGCTCGTCGAGGCGCTCGACCTTGGCATCGCGGGCTTGGTCCACGCGCTCGCCGCGGCAGGATGCTGGCCGGCGGCGAGTTGCCGTGGGCACGGCGCAGGTAGCTGGTCCGCCTCGCCGGTCGTCTATCTTGCAGCCGATCGACATCGCACGACGACGTTGCAGCCCCTGGTCGAGGCCGCGGGCTGCGGGTTCGACGTCGATCCCGCCCGCGGCGAGCTGCTCATGGTCATCGGGCCATCCGTCCTTGAGATGATGACCCTGGCTGGGATGGTGCTCGAGGTGAGGTCGAGCTTCACGTCGCGCCGAGGACCCAGAGCGAAGAGACCTGCGGTCCAGGGGATACAACTGGGATTCGATCTCGAGCGATGATGCCAGCCGGGTGCCCCCGGGATGACCCTGCGGCGGTCGTTCGGAGGCGTGAGGGCTTGAACTCGTCGGCGGGCAGACCCGTTTGAACCTGCGACCCTTCGGGTTATGAGCGTTCGAAGCCCGTCCAGCAGGTGTCGTCGGGTAGCGGCCGGTAGCGCTGAGCAGGGCGTTCCCGTGAGGGCTCGTCCAGCTGGTCCGGCGAATCCGGTCTCGTATGGGCCTGTTCGTTAGTTAGCTAACTCGGGGGTATTCATCTGACCGGACTAACCCAGGTCAGGATGCTCTCCATGGCCG
>DAIPZP010000014.1:12764-14152 GCA_036782155.1 Propionibacteriaceae bacterium | reverse complement strand
GGGCGTTTGCGTGAGCCCGTGCCCTGCACCGCGACGTCACCGTTCCGCATCGCCCGGGAGATCGTCTCAGGGCCCGCCCACAGGACCGACGACAACCCGCCAGCCTTCGCCAGCGCCGGGACCAAGCCACCCCCCGAGGTGTCGGAGAGCAGCCGGAACGCCTGGTAGAGGCTGGACTTTCCGGTGCCGTTAGCGCCGGTGATGACCGTCAGGCGGCCGAGGGGCATCACGAGGTCACGCAGCGACCGGTAGCCGTGGACCGCGAGGGTGGTGATCACTCTCCCGAGGCTAGAGGTGGCCTCCGACAGAAGATCTCTTAGGCGCTCCGCCAGCGCGTGCGCCGTGTCGTCACCACTTCGGCTGAGCGCGCCGCTACTGTCGGGTCGCAAGCGGTGGTGACACCGCGTGGAGCTTCCCCCCGGGCAACCGGATCCACTGGCCTTCGGGCCGACGAGCATCGGATGGTGAGTCATGTCCGCGAGAGCGAGCAAGACCGTTCGGGTGACACCCGAAGTGTTGGGTACGTCGGCGGAGCGCCGAGTACGCGCCGTGCTCAAGGCAGCGCGGGCCGCCGCCGAGGACGAGATGCTGCGTCAGGACCTCGATGATGTGCTGGCCGGTGAGCTCGGCCTTCAGGAGCTCGCTGTCCCCCGGCGCGCCTTCGCCTCCTGACCGCACGAAGCGACCCCACGACGCAGAAAGAGCCCGCCGGTTTCGGCGGGCTCTCCTGGGTGTTTCGGGTCAGCGGGTGACCTTGCCGGACTTCAGGCAGCCGGTGCACACGTTGAGACGCTTCGGGGTGCCGTTCACCACGGCGCGTACGCGCTGGATGTTCGGGCTCCACTGACGATTGGTCTTCTTCTTCGACCACGGCACGTTGTGGCCGAAACCGGGGCGCTTGGCGCAGATGTCGCACACGGCGGCCATGGGACACTCCTCGAACTGTGGGAAAGGGGCACCGTTCGGCGCCCACGCAACCTGGACAGAATAACCTACGCGCTCGGCCGGTGCGAATCGACGGGCACCGCGAGTCACACCGACGCGGCATCCATCTGATGCACGAGCCGGATGGCCACGATCACGATCACTCCCGCGACCAGCTCCACGATCGTCTTCACGATCATGAGCACGACGACCGGCATCATAGCCGTGGTGACCGGGTGGCCGGCCAGCGTCTGCCGGACGAGGTCGAGGGGCTCTCCGCTCGTCACGTACACCATCCCCAGCACCACGCCCACCTGCAGCGTTATCCCGCGCGTGATCGGGGGCACGATCAACGTCGCGAGATCGGGCGGCTGGCGCACCGCAACCCCCAGGTCCACGGCGGTTCGGGCCACGACCAACGCGAGCGGCAGCCAGAGGTTCGTCGCATCGGCCACCACGCCGAG
>DAIPZP010000014.1:0-12664 GCA_036782155.1 Propionibacteriaceae bacterium | reverse complement strand
GGGCGGCGACGGTGGGTGCCGGACACCCAGCGGCCGATCGTACGGCGCATGAGCTGCTGCAGACGATGCTGGTCGTCGACCCCGTCGCCGAGCGCGGCGCGCAGCTCGTCGATCAGCTGCTGTCGTACCTCGTCGAAGACGTTGTCGTCCTCGACGAAGCCGCGGGCATGGATGTCGAGCGAGACGACGCGCTTGGCGTGCATGTTGATCACGGCGACGATCGAGATGAAGCCCTCGGAGCCCAGGACCTTGCGATCCGCGAGCGCCTCCTCGGAGAGACCGCCCACGCTCGCACCGTCGACGAGGATGTACCCCGCGTCGATCCGACCGACCTTGCGCGCCTTCCCGTCAACGAGGTCCACCACGTCACCGTCTTCGGCGACGATGACCCCGTCCTTCGGCACACCGGTGGCGACGGCAAGATTCGCGTTGGCCATGAGGTGGCGCATCTCGCCGTGGATCGGCATCACGTTGCGAGGCTTGACGATGTTGTAGCAGTAGAGGAGCTCCCCCGCGCTCGCGTGACCCGAGACATGGACCAGCGCATTGCCCTTGTGGACGACGCGCGCACCGATCCGGGACAGGCCGTTGATCACGCGGTAGACCGAGTTCTCGTTGCCGGGGATGAGCGACGATGCGAGCAGCACGGTGTCGCCCGGGCCCAGCTCGACGTGCGGGTGCTCCCGGTTCGCCATCCGTGCCAGGGCGGACAGAGGCTCTCCCTGCGACCCGGTCGAGATGATGACGATGCGGTCGTCGGGGAGGTTCTTCATGGCGGCCAGCTCGACGAGCGTGTCGCCCGGTACCTTCAGGAAGCCGAGATCACGGGCCACGCCCATGTTCCGTACCATCGAGCGGCCCACGTAACAGACCTTGCGTCCGTGCTTCACGGCAAGGTCCATGATCTGCTGGATGCGGTGCACGTGGGACGCGAAACACGCCACGACGATCCGGCGGGAAGCGGTCTGGAAGACGCGCTCGAGGGCGGGCTCCAGATCGCGCTCGAACGGCGTGAAGCCGCTGTTCTCAGCGTTCGTGGAGTCCGTCATGAAGAGGTCCACGCCCTCCGCGCCAAGTCGGCCGAAGCCACGCAGGTCGGTGATCCGGTTGTCGAGCGGCAGCTGGTCCATCTTGAAGTCGCCGGTGTGCAGGACCGTGCCCGCCGCCGTACGGATGAACACCGCCAGCCCGTCCGGGATCGAATGGTTGACGGCCAGGAACTCCACGTCGAAGGGCCCCAACGCGATGCGGTCGCCCTCGGCCACCTCGGTGAACTCCACGTTGCGCAGGCGATGCTCGCGCAGCTTCTCGCGCAGGAAGCCGAGCGTCAGCGAGCTACCCACGATGGGAATGGACGAACGCTGACGCAGCAGGTACGGGACGGCACCGATGTGGTCCTCGTGACCGTGGGTGAGAACCAGCGCCTCGACGTCGTCGAGCCGGTCGGCGATCGCATCGAGGCCGGGGAGGATCAGGTCGACGCCGGGATGGTCATCCTCCGGGAACAGCACGCCGCAGTCGACCAGGAGCAGCCGGCCGTTGATCTCGAAGCACGTCATGTTCCGGCCCACGTCGCCCAGACCTCCGAGCGGGATCACACGCAGCGTGTCGTGGGCGAGGGTCGGTGGGGTAAGCAGTCCGGCATTAGGCACGTCCCAACCCTAGTGCCGCGCGCGGATCAGCCGACACCAGCAGGATTCGTACGCCCTGACCCGCGTCTGCGACCGGGTAGGCTCCGCCCGATGAACGCGCACGAGCCCGGATTCGTACGACTCGCACTCCCCCGCGAGGCGCACGACATCGCCACGATCCAGTACGGGCTCATGGCCGACCCCGCGCATCCGCTGCACGGGTTGTACGAGCAGGCTGACGTCTCGTCACTCGCCGAGGTGTGGCACCGGTCGATCACCCGGCCGCCCCTCGCCTCGTACAGGGTCCTCGTCGCGACCGAGCACAATGCCGTGATCGGCATGGTCGCCGTCGGCCCGTCCGAGGACGAGGACGCCGGCACGGACGACGGTCAGGTCGTCGAGTTCATGGTCTCACCGCCCGCGCGGTCGCACGGGCACGGCACCCGCCTCGTCCAGGCGGCGGTCGACACGCTCCGCGCCGACGGCTTCACGCATGCGACCTGGTGGCTGCCGAGCACGGCGGACGACCTCCGCGGCTGGCTACAGGAGATGGGCTGGGGCCCGGACGGCGTCCACGCCACTGCAGACGGCCCCGGCGGCGCGCTCAAGCTCGTCCGCCTGCACACCGACATCTCGGAGGCCTGACCGCTCAGGCGAGCGCGGTCACGTCCACGTCGATGCCCTGCGCCGTGATCTTGAGCGCGTCGGGAGTGACCGTCAGCGACGTGGCCACGAACGGTTTCGGCAACCCCAGGTCGACCGGCGCTGTCACTTCAGCGAGCAGGTAGGACGTGATCGCGTCGGGCACGTCGACGCCGGCGACCTTGAGCGTGGTGTTCGTCAGCACCAGCTGGCCGGACTTGATGGTCGGCGTGGCGGTGACGGTGCCATCCACCTTGATCCCGTACAGGTTGTACGTGACGGCGACGACGATCCCCGTACTGTCCGGCGTGACCGAGTAGCCGGCCAGCGTCGAGACCTGGCTCCACGTCAGCGAGGCGTTCGCGGTGGCCTTGCCCGCGACCAGCCTCGAGAAGTTGTCTTCTGCCACCACATCGGTGAGGTTCACGCTGACTTTGGGCGTCAACGAACGGCTGCGTGCGCTGATCGGCATGGCCGGGAAGTCCACGTCGACGCTGTCGAAGTGCTGGCGCAGCACCGACAGAACGAACAGGTCGTCGTTGATGGTCACGTTGGAGACCAGCCCCGACCGCTGCAGGATGGCTTGGGCCGCTTTGCTCTCGGCGTAGTGGCGCCCGGCGGTGTTGCCGACGCCGATGACGACCGCCAGGAGCGCACCGATGACCGCGAGGGCGATGAGCGCCCTGCGCGTACGTCGGTGGCCGTCGGCCACGAGCTCAGCCCTCCAGCCCCAGCAGTGGCCCGATCCCGATCGTCAGGCCCGGGTGCGACGGGATCCACCGGATCGCGCTGACGACGCCGGGCATGAAGGACGCGCGGTCCATCGAGTCGTGGCGGATCGTCAGGGTCTCACCGGACGAGCCGAAGAGGACCTCCTGGTGAGCCAGCAGGCCGCCGAGCCGTACGCCGTGTACGTGGATTCCGTCGATGACCGCGCCGCGGGCACCGGGTAGCTCCTGCACGGTCGCGTCCGGTACGTCCCCGAGCCCGGCCGCATGACGAGCGGCAGCGATCATGTGCGCCGTCGCGACAGCCGTACCGGACGGGGCGTCGGCCTTGGTCGGGTGGTGCAGCTCGACGATCTCCGCGCTCTCGTAATGCTTGGCCGCGATGGAGGCGAAATGCATCATCAGCACCGCGCCGATCGAGAAGTTCGCGGCAGCGAGCACGCCGACGGTCGGCTCAGCACCCAGCCAGGAACGAACCTGGTCGTAGCGTTCGTCGGTGAAGCCGGTCGTGCCGACCACCATGTGCAGACCGTTGTCGATGCACCACTTGACGTTGTCCATGACCGCGTCGGGATGGGTGAAGTCGACGACGACCTGTGCGCGACGCGCATCGTTGCGGTTGTCCCCGATGTCGAGACCGGCGACGAGATCGAGGTCCGGGCTCGTGGTGACCGCGCGGCACACCTCTCCACCCATCCGACCGTTCACTCCGAACACTGCGACGCGCATGCGACCTCCCGATTGTGTATTCCTGCACAGAGTAGAAGACCTGTCCCAGCCCGGGACAGGTTCTCAGTGGCCGCGCGTGTCGCCAGCCCGGTACGACGACGAGCCGCCCGGGTTTCCGGACGGCTCGTCATTGAGGGTCTCACTCGGCCACGAACAGCTGTTCGGGCCGCGAGGCTTTACTCACTCAGCTGCAGCGGTCTCCTCGACCACGGGGATGAGCGAGAGCTTGCCACGGTCGTCGATCTCGGAGATCTCGACCTGGAGCTTCTGACCGACCGACAGGACGTCCTCGACGTTCTCCACGCGGGCTCCGCCGGCGAGCGGCCGGAGCTTCGAGATGTGGAGCAGGCCGTCCTTGCCGGGGAGCAAGGAGATGAACGCACCGAAGGCGGTCAGCTTGACGACCGTACCGAGGTAGCGCTCGCCCTTCTCGGGCATCGTCGGGTTGGCGATCGCGTTGACCAGCGTGCGTGCGGCCTCGGCGGACTCGCCACTGGCGGCCCCGATGTACACGGTGCCGTCCTCTTCGATCGACAGGTTGGCGCCCGTGTCGTCCTGGATCTGGTTGATGACCTTGCCCTTGGGCCCGATCAGCTCGCCGATCTTGTCGACCGGGATCTTCACCGTGAGGATCCGCGGGGCGTACAGGCTCATCTCGTCGGGGGTGTCGATGGCCTCGGCCATGACGTCCAAGATGGTGAACCGGGCCTCGCGGGCCTGCAGCAGCGCACCGGCGAGCACATCGGCAGGGATGCCGGTGAGCTTGGTGTCGAGCTGAAGGGCGGTGACGAAGTCACGCGTACCGGCGACCTTGAAGTCCATGTCGCCGAGGGCATCCTCGGTGCCGAGGATGTCGGTCAGCGCGATGTAGGAGATCTTGCCGTCGATCTCCTCGCTCATGAGGCCCATCGCGATGCCCGCGACCGGCGCCTTGAGGGGCACACCGGCGTTGAGCAACGACAGCGTCGAGGCGCAGACCGAGCCCATGGACGTCGAGCCGTTGGAGCCGAGAGCCTCGGAGACCTGACGGATCGCGTACGGGAACTCCTCGCGCTTCGGCAGCACCGGCACCAGCGCGCGCTCAGCGAGCGCACCATGGCCGATCTCACGACGCTTGGGCGAGCCCACGCGGCCGGTCTCACCGGTCGAGTAGGGCGGGAAGTTGTAGTTGTGCATGTAGCGCTTGGTGGTCTCAGGCGCCAGCGTGTCGAGCTTCTGCTCCATGTCGAGCATGTTCAGCGTGGTGACGCCCAGGATCTGGGTCTCGCCGCGCATGAACAGTGCCGAGCCGTGGACGCGAGGCAGCACGCCCACCTCGGACGAGAGCGTACGGATGTCGCGGACGCCACGACCGTCGATGCGGACCTTGTCGGTGAGCGTCCGGTGACGGACGACCTTCTTGGTCAGCGCACGGTAGGCGCCAGTGATCTCCTTGTCGCGGTCCGGGAACCGGCCCCCGAGCTCGTCCTTCAGAGCTGCGAGCAGCTCCTCGGTCGCGACTTCGCGCTCCTGCTTGCCGAAGATGGACTGCACCTCGTGGGTGCGATCGGTGCCGGCAGCGGCCACCGCCTCGTACACGTCGGGCTGGTAGTCGAGGAAGACCGGGAACTGCTTGGTCGCCTTCGGGAACTGCGCTACGAGCTCGGCCTGCGCGTCGCACAGCGCCTTGATGAACTTCTTGGACTCCTCGATGCCCTGCGCCACGACCTCTTCGGTCGGGGCGGGACGGCCCGAGCGGACCAGGTCCCACGTGGCCTCGGTGGACTCGGCCTCGACCATCATGATCGCAACGTCGCCGTCAGCAATCACGCGGCCCGCGACGACCATGTCGAACGTGGCGTCCTCGAGCTGCTTGACCGTCGGGAAGCCGACCCAGGTGCTGCCGATGAGCGCCACGCGGACGCCACCGATCGGGCCGCTGAAGGGTAGACCTGCGAGCGTGGTGGACGCGGATGCGGCGTTGATCGCCACGACGTCGTACAGCACGTCGGGGTTGAGCGCCATGACCGTGGCGACGACCTGGACCTCGTTGCGCAGGCCCTTGACGAAGCAAGGACGCAGCGGGCGGTCGATGAGGCGGGCTGTGAGGATCGCGCCCTCGCCCGGACGGCCTTCACGGCGGAAGAACGAGCCGGGGATGCGGCCGGCCGCGTACATGCGCTCCTCGACGTCGACCGTCAGCGGGAAGAAGTCGATGGCGTCACGCGGGTTGTTGGCGGCGGTTGTCGCCGAGAGCACCATCGTGTCCTCGTCGAGGTAGACGGTGGCAGAGCCGGCGGCCTGTCGGGCCAGCAGGCCCGACTCGAAACGGACGACGTGCCGACCATAGGAGCCGTTGTCAATTTTCGCTTCGGTGAAGCGGAGATCGGGTCCCTCCATGGGGATTCCTTTCCTCATCGCGCGAGCAGCGTGACAAACGGATGCCTCCCCCGTCGACGAATCGGATCTGGTCTTCGATCGAGGAACGCGGGGAGCGTGTCCGCCACCCGAGTCCCACTACCGAGGACCGCCGCTTCGCCCGTCCCGGGCTCGCGATGTGATGTGTTGAGTTGTGCCCCGGCAACCCGGGGCTGGATGTGAGAAGGGGTCCACCCGGACGGGCGGACCCCAGAGGTCACCGACGCAGACCGAGCCGCTCGATGAGCTTGCGGTAATGCCCGATGTCGTTCTTGGCGACGTAGTTCAGCAGGCGCCTGCGCTGGCCAACCATGAGCAAGAGGCCCCTGCGGCTGTGGTGATCGCCCTTGTGTTCCTTGAGATGTTCGGTGAGGTGGGCGATGCGCTTGGTGAGCAACGCGATCTGCACGTCGGGCGAACCGGTGTCTCCGGGCGTGGTCGCGTAGTCATCGATGATCTTCTTCTTGGTGGCAGCGTCCATTCGACGTGCACTCCTCTCGGTTATCCCGTTGCGCGATGCCCCCGTCGCTGGTGCAGTCGGGGCACTTGGGTGGTCGCGGCCGATCAAACGGCGTTCCGAGGTTACCAGGAGAGGGACGACGGCGTGAAATCTCTCCCCGGTCGCTCCCGTGGATCCGCCGCCCACCGTACCTGTTCGGGCCACGACCACGACATGCACCTGACACATGTATGGGCTAGGTTGCTGGAGTCATGCAGGCGGTATTGGGGGTTCGGATGTCCGACGACGTTGAGATTGAGATTCGCCTGGTTCGGTCCGACGACCTGACTGCGCTGCGCGCGCTGGAGGATCGCACGGAGGGGTTCGTCTGCGACCGCCGGTTCGCCGATGCGATCGCCGCTGAGTCGTCCTACTACATCGCGGTCCGCGCGGACGATCCGCTCGGCACCGTCGTGCTCGACCTCAAACCGGGGCCCCTCATGCCCGAGCTGCGCAACATGTACGTCTACCAGCACGCGCGTCGCCAGGGCATCGGCCGGCTGCTGGACCTCCACGTGGAGACAGTCGCGCGCGACCTCGGCTACGAAGAGCTCTTCCTCGGGGTCGACCCCGACAACTACAAGGCGATCCCCCTGTACCTGTCGCTCGGCTACGAGCCGACGGGCAACCACCGGATCGTCGGTGGCGACGCGCCCGAGGGACTACCCGGCGAGGTCTTCCACGACGCGATCTACCGCAAGCGCCTTCGTCAGTTCTGAGGGGGCGTCGCGCCGAGCACCTCACGGGCTGCAGCGACATCTGCGTCCATCTGGACGATGAGATCGTCCAGCGAGTCGAACTTCACCTGGCCTCGGAGCCGAGTGATGAAGTCGACGCCGATGCGGCACCCGTAGAGCTCGAGATCTGTACGGTCGAGCACGTACGTCTCCACGCGGCGCTCGACGCCGTCGAACGTCGGATTCGTGCCGACGGAGATTGCCGCAGGCATCGGTTCGGCGTCCGCCTTCTCCAAACAGGTCAGCCACCCTGCGTACACGCCGTCGGCGGGACACGCGTGGCCCTCCGGGACAGTGAGGTTGGCCGTCGGATAGCCGAGCGTACGGCCGCGCTGGTCGCCCATCACGACGATGCCCGTGTAGCGGAAGGGCCTTCCCAGGACCCCAGCAGCGGCTTCGACGTCGCCGACGGCGAGCGAGTGGCGCACACGGCTCGAGGACAGGGCGGCGACGTCGCTCACCAGGGGCAGCACGACGACCTCGAACGTCCCGGCACCCAGCTCGCGCAGCGTGTCCACGGTCCCGAGCGCGCGGCGCCCGAACCGGAAGTTCTCCCCCACGACCACCGTCGCCGGGTGCAATGGCGCGAGGACGTGCTCGACGAACTCCTGCGGTGACCAGTCGGCGACCCGTCGCGTGAACTCCACGACGCGCACCTCGTCAGCGCCCGCGTGACGGAGCAGGTCGATCCTCTCGGCGAGGTCGCACAGAAGCTCCGGAGCGGCGTCGGGACGCAGCACCACCATCGGGTGCGGCCAGAACGTCACAGCGACGAGTGGTGCGCCTGGTCTCGTGGCTCGAGCGGCGGCGAGCACCTCGCGATGTCCAAGGTGAACCCCGTCGAAGTTGCCGATCGCCACGACCGTCGGACCACCCGTGATCACTGACCCTCCCCATCGACGAACACCGTCTCGGGGACCGCGGAGTCCCCGGCTGGACGGTACAGGGCCAGCAGTGTCCCTGCCGGCCCGATGAGGGCGGTGAGGCCCTCGATGTGGCGCGAGAGCGACCGCCCGTGCGCGACGTCAGCCGCCTCGGCGGCGTTCACGTCGACCGCGTCGAAGCACCGCGCCGCCGCCTGCGCCGAAGCCAGCCAGGCGTCCGCGGGAATGCTGGGTACGTCGAGGTCGGGGCCAAGACGCGACTCCTCGACGGTGAACGGGCCGACTCGCGTACGGCGCAGCGCCGCCAGGTGGCCACCGACTCCGAGTGCATTGCCGATGTCGCGCGCGAGCGCCCGGATGTAGGTGCCCGACGAGCACTCGACGTCGAGCTCCACATCGACCACGGGTGTCCCGTCGGCCGCCACCGCGGGTGTCACCGCGCCGACATCGAGCCGCGTGATCGTGACCCGTCGCGCGGGAAGGTCGACCTCTTCGCCGGAGCGGACCCGCTTGTACGATCGGACGCCGTCGACCTTGATCGCCGAGACGGAGCTGGGAACCTGGTCGATCTCACCGAGGTACGCCGACGCTGCGGCCCGTACGGCCTCCGCATCGATGTCTCGCGCACCGACCGCCGCGGTGATGGTCCCCTCGGCGTCCTCGGTGATCGTCTCCTGGCCGAGCCGTACGGTCGCGAGGTAGCGCTTGTCGTGAAGCGTCAGGTGTCCCAGCAGCCGGGTCGCACGACCGACTCCCACGACAAGGACGCCCGTCGCCATCGGGTCGAGCGTGCCGGCGTGGCCGACCTTGCGCGTGCCGGCGAGCCGCCGGATGCGGGCCACGACGCCGTGCGACGTGATGCCTTGCGGCTTGTCGATGACGATCACGCCGGAGATGTCGGTCACTCTTCGTCGTCGTCCGCAGGCTTGCGGTACGGATCTTCCTCACCCGCGTACGTGGCACCCACGGCCTTCGCCGCCACCGTCTGGTCGACGAGGCGAGCCTGCGCCAGCAGCTCTTCCATGTGGGCGGTGACTTCGGGCATCGCATCGGCCATGAACGAGATGGTTGGTGCGAACTTCAGCCCGAGCTTGCGCGACACGAAGGTACGGATCTGACCTCGGGCAGCTTCGAGCGCCGCTGCCGTGTCCGTCCGCTCCGCCTCGCTGCCGAGCACCGTGTAGAACAGCGTGCAGTCGTGGTTGTCCTTGCTGAGCCGTACGTCGGTGATCGTCACGAAGCCGAGGCGCGGGTCCTTGATCCGCTTCTCCAGCATCTCCGCGGCGATGTGCTTGATCTGCTCGGCGCGTTTCAGCGCCTGAGGGCCTGGCATGGGTCTCCCTTCCGGCGCGAGCGCTCACCGGCCCCGGATCCGGGACCGGTGAGGCGCACGCGTGTCAGACGCGCGGCTTCTCCACCATCTCGAAGGTCTCGATGATGTCGCCGATGTGCAGGTCGGAGTAGTTGTGCAGCGTCAGGCCGCACTCGAACCCATCTCGCACCTCGGTGACGTCGTCCTTCTCGCGGCGAAGAGTGTTGATCTCCGACTCTGCCACGACAATGCTGTCGCGCAGGAGCCGGGCCTTGGCATGACGCCTGATCGTGCCGTCGATGACCATGCAGCCAGCGATGACACCGATCTTGGAGGAGCGGAAGATCTCCCGGATCTGGGCCTGTCCGCGTACCTCTTCGGTGAACACCGGCTTGAGCATGCCCTTGAGGGCCGCCTCGACCTCGTCGATCGCCTGGTAGATGACCGAGTAGTAGCGGATGTCCACGCCTTCGCGGTCGGCGAGCTCTGTCGCCTTCCCCTGAGGCCGGACGTTGTAGCCGATGATGACCGCGTCGGAGGCGGACGCCAGCGTGACGTTCGTCTCGGTGATCGCGCCCACGCCACGGTCGATGATCCGCACGCTGACGTCGTCGCCGACCTCGATCTTGAGCAGCTCGTCTTCCAGAGCCTCCACCGAACCAGCGGTGTCGCCCTTGAGGATGAGCTTGAGCTCCTGGACCTCGCCCTTGGCCAGCTGCTCGAACAGCTGGTCGAGCGTCTTGCGGCGGGTGCCCTTGGAGAGCATTGCAGCCCGCATCCTCGACTCACGCCTCTCGGCGATCTGACGAGCCTTGCGGTCGTCCTCCACGACCAGGAAGTTGTCGCCGGCGCCGGAGACCGACGTCAGACCGAGCACCTGGACGGGCGTGGACGGCGGAGCCTCGGTGATCGTGTCTCCCTGGTCGTTGATCATGGCGCGCACTCGGCCGTACGCGGAACCCGCCACGATCGAGTCGCCCACGTGCAGCGTGCCACGGTGGACAAGGACGGTGGCCACGGGGCCACGTCCCCTGTCGAGGTGCGCCTCGATCGCCACGCCCTGAGCGGGCATGTCCGGGTTCGCCCGAAGGTCGAGCTCGGCGTCGGCGGTCAGGATGATGGCCTCGAGCAGCTCGGCCAGGCCGGTCCTCGCCGTCGCGGAGACGTCGACGAACATCGTGTCGCCGCCGTACTCCTCGGGGATCAGACCGAACTCGGTGAGCTGGCCGCGGACCTTCACGGGGTCGGCGGTCGGCTTGTCGACCTTGTTGACCGCCACCACGATCGGCACTTCGGCCGCCCTGGCATGGTTCAACGCCTCGATCGTCTGCGGCATGACACCGTCATCGGCGGCCACGACGAGCACCGCGATGTCGGTCGACTTCGCGCCGCGGGCACGCATGGCGGTGAACGCCTCATGGCCCGGGGTGTCGATGAACGTCACCTTGCGCTCGACGCCGTCGACAGCTGTCTCGACCTGGTAGGCACCGATGGCCTGCGTGATGCCGCCGGCCTCGCCCGCCACGACGTTGGAGTGACGCAGCGCGTCCAGCAACTTGGTCTTGCCATGGTCGACGTGACCCATGACCGTGACGATCGGAGGACGGGCTTCGAGGTCATCTTCGTCGCCTTCGTTCTCGCCGAAGTCGATGTCGAAGCTCTCCAACAGCTCGCGGTCCTCGTCCTCGGGCGAGACGACCTGGATGTCGTAGTTGAGCTCGGCGCCCAGCACCTGCAGCGTGTCGTCCGCCACGGACTGGGTGGCCGTGACCATCTCGCCCAGGTTGAACAACACCTGGACCAGGGTCGCCGCCTCCACGCCGATCTTCTCAGCGAGGTCGGTCAGCGAAGCGCCACGAGCCATTCGGATCGTGGATCCGTCACCTTGACGGATGCGCACGCCACCGATCGTCGGCGCCTCCATCTGGTCGAACTCTTGACGACGCTGCTTCCTCGACTTACGCCCACGACGACCCGGCGCACCGTTCCGCCCGAAGGCTCCCTGCGTGCCAGAGCCACCACGGCCACCACGGCCACCACGGCCCGCACCAGCCGGGGCGCCACCTGGTGCACCACCGGGACGACCCGGTGCGCCACCGGCGCCAACGCCACCGCGGCCACGGCTGGGTCCACCAGGACCGCCGCCGGCGCGCGCACGCGTCGACGGGCCGCCACCGAGATTGCCGGAGGCCTGCTTCGGCATCATGCCGGGGTTCGGACGAGGCATCCCGCCTGGACGGGGACCTGCCGAGCCGCCCGGACGCGGCATGCGCGAGTCGCTGCTCGCACCGGGACCGCCGGGGCGCGTCGTTGCGGCCGCGTCAGGGCGCGGGCCGGGGCGACGAACGCCCATGCCCTGCGACGAGGCGTACGGGTTGTTGCCGGGCCTCGGCGCGCCAGGACGGCGGCTGGCGGCGCTTGGCGAGGGGGCGCCCGGACGCGGAGCCCCAGGACGTGGGGCCCCTGCGGCCGCCGGACGTGGCGAAGCGCTCGGTGCCGGAGGTCGCGGCGCCGGAGATGGCGGGCGCGGCGTGGATGTCGTGGGGGATGTGGATGTCGCGGACGGCTGGGCCGGCGATGGCTGGGCCGGGGCGGGCGCCGGTGAAGGCGTCTGCACTACCGGACGAGCTGCCGGAGCGGGCGCGGGTGCTGCTGCAGCCGGCCTGGGCCGAGCATTGGGTGCAGTCGGCGCCGCAGCGGCGGCAGCCGGTCGGCTCGGAGCCACTACAGCAACAGGGGCAGCAGTCGCCTGTGGCGCGGGTGCGCTGGCGGTCACCGCCTTTTCGCGGACCTTGCGCACCACGGGGGCCTCAAGGGTTGACGAGGCGGACCGGACGAATTCGCCCATGTCGTTGAGTGTGGTGAGTAAATCCTTGCTTTCGAGTCCGAGCTCCTTGGCGAGCTCCCAGACACGGACCTTGGCCATGATCTCCTTCAGGTCCGGAGCTCAGCGCATCGGGACCGGTTAGTTGGTGGTGTTGCTCATTGCGGCGTACTCATCGAGTGGTCATGAGCGTGAGCCCACTTTCTGGTCGTCTCCTGCCCGTCTGGGCAGTCAGCCCCCAAGTCTAGGGCCAAGTGCCCCGCGTCCGGAAACCCTGGACG
>DAIPZP010000013.1:6232-14469 GCA_036782155.1 Propionibacteriaceae bacterium | reverse complement strand
ACAGCCCGAGCCGCGGCAGCAGCGACGCGTCGAAGCCGGAGTCGGCGAGGCAGAGGTCGGCGAACGACGGCGTACTCACCCAGATCGACACGTCACTTATCGACAGCTCGTCGTGGAGCCGGCGTGAGCTGGAGACGGTGGCGGCATCGATGCTGTGGAGTGTCGCGCCCGTAGTGAGCGCGCAGTAGAGGTCCATGACCGACAGGTCGAACGAGAACGGCGCCTGGTTGAGCCATACCGGGTCGGTCGTCGAGCGGACGCGGGCGTCGTCCGTGAGCGAAGTCGCCCAGTCGACGAAGTGGGCCAGGGCGGCCGACGTGATCTGCACGCCCTTCGGATGGCCGGTGCTGCCAGAGGTGTAGATGACGTAGTACGGGTCGTCGGGGGCGACCGGGTGGGGCACGCCCGTCGGGCCGGGTGGGATCGTTCCCGCCGCGAGGCCGGATCCGTCGAGGACGGTGGCGGCCGTCGTCAGTCCCGGAGGCAGCGGCCTCACCGCGACGACCAGCCGCGCGCGCGACTCGTCGATCACGCTGGCGATGCGGTCGGCCGGCCACGAGGCGTCGATGGGGATGTACGGATGGGCCGCCCGCACCGCGCCCAGGAATGCGACGAGCATCGCGGATTCCTTGTGGCCGTACACGACGACAGGGCTCCCGTCGTCGGGCAGCAGGCCGGCAATGCGCGCGGCGAGGGCCGAGGACGCCGACCAGAGTTGAGCGTACGAGAGGGACTCGCCCCGGTACCGGTGGGCAGCACGATCGCCGTCACGGGACGCCGCGGCCCCGATCCGGTCGATGATGTCCACGTCGCGCACCCCTCGTCTCTCGCCCAGCGATGCTATCGAGCACAGCGCCGAGCAGCGGTCACTGACTGGCTACGGTGTCGTCATGCCCTTCGAGTGGAACGCCCACACGTACGACGCACTGCCCCTCCCGCACGTCGCCTGGGGGCAGCGGGTGCTGATGAGGATGCGGCTGACCGGTACGGAACGCGTCCTCGATGCCGGCTGCGGCACGGGACGAGACGCAGCCGTTCTGCTGGAGCGACTGCCGGGCATCGACCTCGTGTGTCTCGACGCCTCGGAGCAGATGATCGAGGCCGCCCGTGAACGTCTCGGTGATCGGGCCACGCTCGTGGTCGCCGACCTCACCCAGCCGCTCCCGATCGCGCCGGTCGATGCGGTGATGAGCGTGGCCGCGTTCCACTGGATCACCGACCACGAGCTGCTGTTCCGCAACCTCGCCGCCTCGGTACGTGCGGGCGGCCGGTTGACCTCCGACTGCGGCGGCCAAGGACAGCTGGCGATCCTCGACGAGGCGCTGGTACGGGTCACGGGCAAGCCCAAGCAGTACATCCGATTCGCCGGTGTGGCCGACACCGAGGCCGCGCTGCGCGCCGGTGGCTGGCAGGTCGAGTCCGTACGGCTGCGTCCCGACCCGCTGCGACTCGACGATCCCGACCTCCTCGAGACCTACCTGGCGACGGTCTGCCTCGGCGCGTACCTGAATGAGATGCCGGAAGATGAGCACGAGGAGTTCGTACGAGCTGTACGGGAGGCGATGGCCGAACCGGTCGTCGACTATGTCCGCCTGGAGATCGACGCGATCCGGAGCTGAGCCTCAGTCCCGCTGTTGTGTTACAGCACTTGCCGAGTAATCATGTAATCATGAACATCGCAGAGTGGTTCGCCGGGCGGTTGCCCGAATGGTTCACCGGCTCGCCGGATGTCACCGTCGATCGCGAGGAGATCCTCGTCGTGGGTCGACTCCGTGTCCCCGAGCCGGACGACGGCAGCGCGGGAAGCGACTCGGCCGCGGAGGGGCGCATCGCTCGCTGGCGCGAGGAGACGCGTCGTGAGCGCATGACGATCGCCGACGAGGCCGAGATGCGCTTCGGTCGGAAGGTGGCCTGGGGAGCGGAGTACGGCGAGGTCCGCGTCATCTTCACCTCGCTCGCCATCCCCGTGATGACAAGGCTTCGGCAGCCGGAGCGACGTGTGCTCGACACGCTCATCGCCGCCGGTGTCGCCCGCTCACGCGCCGACGCCCTCGCCTGGTGCGTCCGGCTGGTCGGCACCAACGAGGAGTCCTGGATCGCATCGCTCCGTGAAGCGCTCGGAGCGGTGGACGAGGCTCGCAAGGCGGGTCCCGCCACCTGAGCGGTCTACGACCTGCGCGCCCTGTCGAGACCGGCGCGCAGGTCGTCGACGAGGTCGTCGATGGTCTCGATGCCGGCCGCGATCCGAATCATGCCGTCGGAGATGCCCGCGGCCGCTTGGACCTCGGGCGGCATAGCGGCGTGGGTCATGCTCGCGGGGTGACAGATGAGGCTTTCGACGCCGCCGAGCGATTCGGCGAGGGAGAAGCAGGTGAGCCCCGTAAGGCACCTCTTCGCCGCAGCCAGGTCGTTCAGCTCGAACGACAGCATGCCGCCGAATCCGTCCTGCTGCTGACGGGCGAGATCGTGGCCGGGATCATCGGAGAGCCCCGGGTAGTGGGTCGCCCTGACGGCCGGGTGCTGTGCCAGCAGCTCGGCGAGCGCCTGCGCGTTGTCGCAGTGGGCCTTCATCCGTACGCCCAACGTCCGAATTCCACGGAGGGTGAGGTACGAGTCCAGCGCGCCCCCCGGCGTACCGAGGCAGTTCGCCCACCACCGCAGCTCCTGGACGATCTCGGCGGTCGCGCCGACCACGGCGCCGCCGACGACGTCCGAGTGGCCGTTGAGGAACTTGGTCGTCGAGTGGATGACGATGTCGGCGCCGAGCTCGATCGGTCGCTGCAGCGCCGGTGAGAGGAACGTGTTGTCGACGGCCACGGTGGCGCCCACACCGTGCGCGGCGTCGATGACGTTCGGCAGGTCGGTGATCCGGAGCAGCGGGTTCGAGGGCGACTCGAGCAGCACCAGGGCAGGCTTGCGCGCCAACACGGCCGCAGTGGCCGCGGGGTCGGTGAAGTCCACGTACGCGACCTCGAACTGCTCCTTGCGCGCGAGCGAGCTGAACAGCCTCCACGTACCGCCGTAGCAGTCGTGCGGGATCGCGACCAGAGCGCCAGCTGGTACGAACGCGGCGACCAGCGTGGTCAGCGCGGCCATGCCGGACGATGTGATCTCGGCCCCCGCGCCACTCTCGAGGTCGGCGATCGTCTCCGCGAGCAGGGAACGCGTCGGGTTGGACGATCGGCTGTACTCGTGGCCCGGCGACTCCCCCGGCTTCGGCCAGGCGTAGGTCGTGGAGAGGTAGATGGGTGGTACGACGGCATGGTGCTGCTGGTCCCAGGCCAGCCCCGCCTGCGTGGCCCGGGTGAGCCGGGTCCTCCTGTCAGCCATCGTTCTCCTTCATAGGTACCTGCGAAGGCTAACGGGGAGACGTGTGCCGGTCGGGACGGTCCCGAGAGGTGGCACATCGATGGGTCGGAACCCTCGCCAGAGCCAGTTGAAATGCGTATCGTCCAAGGATGAAGATCTCCGACGTACTCCGGACGAAGGGGTCCGCAGTCATCACTGTGGCTCCCCACGAGACCATCACCAGCCTGCTGGGGGTGTTGGCCCAGCACAACATCGGTGCGGTCGTCGTCAGCTCCGACGGCGCGACGGTCGACGGCATCGTCAGCGAACGCGATGTCGTGCGGCAGCTGCACGCGCGCGGCACGGCCCTCCTCGACGCCCCCGTGTCGTCGATCATGACGGCGAAGGTCCTGATGTGCTCCCCCGACGACGAGCTGACCGAGATCGGCGCCCTCATGACGGAAAACCGCATCCGCCACCTGCCGGTCGTCGTCGACGGCCGCCTCGCGGCGATCGTCAGCATCGGCGACATCGTCAAGGCCCGCATGGACCAGCTCGCCAGCGAGCGCGACCTCTACGAGGCGTACATCACGCAGTGAGTCCGGGCCCTCTCAGCTGGCCAGGCTCGAGTGGGATCGGTCGCGGGCCGCGCAGGCGGTGAGCGCCAACAGACCAGAGATTTCGGGCATATAGGGCGTGTAGGCACGTCCCGAACCATCACTCTGTCCGGAGACCGAAGTTGTCGGGCATACGACGCCCTCCGGCGACCTCATATGCCCGAGAACTTCGGGCGCGGGTATCCCGAGCCGAATCTCCCCCGCCATAGGCCCGAGAACTTCGGCCGAAAGGTCACGTTCATCCTTCTTCCGCTTCCAGTCGGACAACATCCTCTGATCTGGCCAGCCGGTAAGCCGTCAGCCGATCTTGATCCACGGTCAAGACATACTCGCCAGGCGTATCGAAAGCGCAAACGAGGCAACGTTCTGGATAGGCGAGAATCTCGGCGTGCTCGTTGCGCTGGCCGTAATCGTTGCCGCCCCACCGAATCGAGTCACCCAACGCGTAGTTGTGCTGCCATGTGTCGCCGTACGCGAACTGAAGCCGGATTGGACCTTCGTCGGCACAGTGAGTACAGGGCGCCAGTCGTGTGACCGTGATCGTGTTGTAAGCCGCCATCCGTCACTGCGCCTGTACGCCCCTGACGAGCGGCGGCAGGGTCGACCACGGGAAGTTGATCCACTTGTCCGTCGGGCGCCAGACGTAGTCGCACTTCACGATGCTGTGGGGCTTCTCGTAGATCACGGCGGTACGGATCTCGCGCACGTGCGCGGCGCAGAAGTCACGAACGAGCGCGAGCGTGCCACCCGTGTCGGCGACGTCGTCGACGACCAGCACGCTCTTCTCGGACAGGTCGATCTGGCGCGGTACGGGCGGTAGCACGACGGGCATCGGGAGGCGCTCCTCGACGTCGGTGTAGAACTCGACGTTCATCACGTGGAGGTTCTTGATGCCGAGCGCGTACGAGACCGCGCCGGCCGCGAACAGTCCCCCGCGCGCGATCGAGAGGATCAGATCGGGCTGGAACCCTGAGTCGAAGACCTGTTGCGCGAGCTCGCGGCTCGCGTTGCCGAACATCTCCCAGGTGAGGACCTCGCGTACGTCTGAGTCTGGCATGGCGGCATCCTCCCAGCACTGCGCGGCAATCCCCACACCGGGGGCGGTCCTGGAAGGCTGACAGAATGGCCGTACGCACGGAGCCGCGCCGACTCGCGGCGAGGGGACGTCCGGCTCGGCCGGACCGTCGGATCGAGCTGATGGATGACTGCTGACGCGGTGCCGCGACGGGTGCGGATGTGGCGACTGGTCCCGGTGGTCGCCCTGCTCTGCTTCGCGCTCGTCCTGCGTGCGCCCATCACCGTGATTCCGCCGCTGCTCGGTCCGATCAGGGCCGATCTCGGCATCGATGCCACGACCGCCGGCCTCCTCACCAGCATCCCCGTGCTGTGCTTCGGACTGCTCACGCCGGTCGCGTCGCGGATCCTGAGCGCGATCGGCGTCAACCTCGGCGGCGTGTACTGCCTGGTGGGGATCATCGTCGGATCGGTGGTCCGCTCGGCCGGGGACGTCACCGCAGCGTTCGCCGGTACGGTCCTGCTCGGCGTCTCGATGGCGATGGGCAACCTCGCGATCCCCATGCTCATCGGTCGCCAGTTCCGGCACCGCGCGGAGATGCTCACCGGCGCGTACGTGATCACGACGAACCTCACCGTCACCGCGACGACGGCGTTGGCTGTGCCGACCGCGGCCCTGCTGGGGTGGCGCTGGACAGCGGCAGGAAGCGGGCTCCTGCTCGGACTGGGTTCCCTCGTCGCGTGGGTGCTCGTCTACCCACCCGGCATCCAGGGCGCGCGGGCGCAGATCCGGCGGTGGGCAGGGCAGCGTGAACCGGTAGCGGTCGAACGCCGGAGCAGCGCGCCGCCCGCGACTCGCGGGGCCTTGTGGCGCGTCACCGGACTGCTCAGCATCGCGTTCGCCGGCCACACCTTCGCGTACTACGCCGTGACCGCGTGGCTGCCCACGGCCCTGGTCGATCTGCGGGGCATGACGCGGGCCGAGGCCGGGGTCGCGGCGAGCCTGTTCCAGGCCGCGGGACTGGCCGGACCCCTCCTCGTACCGATCCTTGCAGCGCTCCGCTGGTCGTCCGTACGGACCGTGGTCGTCATCGGTGCCGCATGGGTGCTGATGCCGGCGGGGATGCTTGTCGCGCCGCAGTGGTGGGCGGTCTGGTGCGTCTTCGGCGGGCTCGCGCAGGCCGGGTTCTTCACCTCGGTGATGTCGGTGGTCATCCGGCGCTCACGGAGCGTGGACGAGAACCGGCGCACGACGGCCGTGATGCAGACGGTCGGGTACTCCGTGGCCGCCATCGGCCCCGTGATCACCGGGTGGGTCCACCAGCACACGGGGGGCTGGGCGGTGCCCTTCGCGATCGTCCTCGGCGTCACGGTCGTGATGGTCGCGGCCGCGAGCTTCGCCGTGCGCAGGGCCCCTGCCGAACCCGTGGTCGGCGGATAGGGTTCGACGGTGCCTCCTCGTCTTGTCGCCACCGACCTCGACGGCACGCTGGTCGGCGCGGACGGTCGCATCAGCGCTCGTACGGCTGAGGTGCTCGCGTCCGTGGATGCGCTGGGCGTGCCCGTCGTGTTCGTCACCGCCCGGCCGTTGCGCTGGATGGGCGACATCTGGCCGTACGTCGGCCGCCACAGCCTGGCGATCGTCTCGAACGGAGCGATCCTGTACGACGCGGGGGCGGGTCGGGTCATCGACATCACCGGTATCGAGCCGGAGGTCGGTCAGGCGTTGCTCGCGGATCTCGCGGCGGCGCTGCCGAGAGCGGGGCTCGGGCTGGAGTACGCGTCCGGGCTGCACCGGACGGGGCTGTACGAGTCCGACGAGGTCCCCGATCCCAGCACCATCAGCGACCTGCGCCCGCCGTGGCAGGGACCGGTCGCCAAGATGCTCGTCAAGGACTACTCGATCCCGCCGGAGGAGCTCCGGGCGGTGACGGCGGAGATCGTGGGCACACGGGCCACCCCGACCTGGTCCGTACCGGGGCTCGTCGAGATCAGCGCGGTGGGGGTCACGAAGGGCTGGCGGTTGCGAGAGGTGTGCGCGTCGTTGGGCATCGACGCGTCTGATGTCGTGGCGTTCGGCGACATGCCCAACGACCTCGAGATGCTGCGCTGGGCCGGGACGTCGTACGCGATGGCGAACGGCCACTCCTCCGTTCGTGCCGCAGCTACTCACCTCGCCCCACCCAACGACGAAGACGGCGTCGCCCACGTACTCAGCGAGCTGTACGGGTTGTAGCTCGACTGCGTCGGGCGCCCCCGGTTCATCATGTTAAGTAGGTGAGTTGCTGCTTCTCATGGCGAATTGGCCATGTGAACCTTCGACTCGCCTGCTTAACATGATGAACCGGCGATCCCTCGGCGCACGCCGTCAGTAGCCGAGCGACCGTACGTGCGCGACGGAGTCGGCGAGGCAGTCGTAGACGTCGCGTCCGTACAGCTCGTCCTGTTCGACGAGCAGATGCTCGGCGCCGCTGGCCAGCGCTTGCGGGATGATGCCGGCGAAGTCGAGGGTGCCCGCGCCGACCTCGGCGAACTGTACGAGCCCGGCGAACTCCCGGCTGAACCCCGCGCGATCGCCCGACGCGAGCAGCCCGAGCGCCGACTCGGGTAGCAGCCCCACGCGGTAGTCCTTGAGATGTACGAGCTCGACCTGTCCCTCGTACTCGCGCAGCACGTCGACCGGGTTCTTGCCGCCGCGCTGTACCCAGTGGACGTCGATCTCGAAGTGCAGGCTCGGGCTGAGCCGCCGCACGATCTCGAACAGCGTCTCGCCATCGTGCTTCGCGAAGTCGACGTGGTGGTTGTGGTAGGCGAGCTGGATCCCCTCCGCCCGCAACCGCTGCGACGCCTCCTCGCACTGCCGCGCGAAGTCCTCGACGGCCGGCTTCGTGATCATCGCGGCGAACGGCATCATGCCGATTCGCAGGTACGAGCACCCCAGGCGGCGGCAGTCGCCGACCACCTTGTCGAAGTCGGTGTCGAGCGCATCACCCGTAGCCGTAGGCCCCTTCTGGAGCGCCACCGACAGTGCGGCGACCTCGACGCCGAGCTCGGACCGACCCTTCTCGAGCGCCGCGACGTTCGCCTCGTCGGTGGGCACCTGCGACACCTCGACGGAGTTGTAGCCAAGCCTCGCGATCTTCTCGAGCACCGGCAGCATCCCGTCGGTCGCCACCTGCTCCCGCACCATCATCATCTGCACGCCAACGCTGGCCACGGCCGCTCCTCGCTACTCGGGTACGAGTCTCAGCCTGCTCCGATCACGTGCGCGGAACCACCGGTTGCACACCCTTGGTCCTTGCCAACTGCATTCAGTGG
>DAIPZP010000013.1:0-6132 GCA_036782155.1 Propionibacteriaceae bacterium | reverse complement strand
GTCGCGGGCGAACGCGGACAGGATCTCGGTGCTGGCCTCCGGCGCCGACAGGTCGCCGGAGCCGACCTTGTGCTCGAGTGCCTTCTTGATCCCTCGTACAGACGGCGACTTGCGCAGCGCGTCCTCGAGCTCGCCGTTCACGAGCGCCCACAGCCACTCGAGCTGCTGGGCGTTGCGGCGGGCGTCGAGGCCACCGTGCGCGTCGACGTAGTCACGGTGGTCCAGCACCGCCTGCCACAGCTCGTCCAGGCCGTCGCCGGTCATGGCGCTGCACGTGAGCACGGGTGGCCGCCTCGCATGCGGGTCGGACGTGATGAGCTTCATCGCGGTCGCGAGGTCCCTGGCGGCGACCCGCGCCGGCCCGAGCCCGTCGCCGTCGGCCTTGTTGACCGTGATGACGTCAGCCAGCTCGAGGATGCCGCGCTTGATGCCCTGCAGCTGGTCGCCGGCACGCGCCAACGTCACCAGCAGGAACGTGTCGACCATGCCGGCGACGGCGACCTCCGACTGGCCGACGCCGACGGTCTCGACGATCACCACGTCGTACCCGCCCGCCTCGACCAGCAGCATCGACTCGCGGGTCGCCCGCGCGACACCACCGAGATGGCCGCCGCTGGGCGACGGCCTGATGAACGCCTGGTCGCTCACGGCCAGCGCCGCCATCCGCGTACGGTCGCCGAGTATCGACCCGCCCGTACGGGTGCTGGACGGATCCACCGCCAGCACCGCCACCTTGTGGCCGGCGTCGATCAGCTTCACCCCGAGTGCGTCGATGAGCGTCGACTTGCCGGAACCGGGCACGCCGGTGATGCCCACCCGTACAGCCTTACCGGTGTGCGAGCGCAGCTCCCGCAACAGCTCCCGCGAGCGCTGGTGGTCGTCCGGCCGGCGCGACTCGACGAGCGTGATCGCGCGCGCCAGCAGCCGTCGGTCGCCGCCCAGGACACCCTCGACGAGCCGGGCCAGATTTGCGGACACTAGACCAGGGCCGCCGTCATCTTCTCGAGAAGGCCGATCGCCGCCTCCGGGATGACCGTCCCAGGCGGGTAGATCGCGTCGGCGCCCTTCGCGTACAGCTCATCGAAGTCTTGGCTCGGAATCACGCCGCCGACGACGATGAGGATGTCCTTGGCACCGGCCTTGTCGAGCTCGGCCCGCAGCGCCGGCACCAGCGTGAGGTGACCGGCCGCCAGCGAGGAGACGCCCACGACGTGGACGTCGGCATCGATCGCCTGGCGGGCGACCTCTTCCGGCGTCTGGAACAGCGGGCCGACGTCGACGTCCATGCCGAGGTCGGCGAAGGCGGTCGAGATCACCTTCTGGCCGCGGTCATGGCCGTCCTGGCCCATCTTCGCGACGAGGATGCGCGGACGGCGTCCGGCCTTCTCAGCGAACGCCTCGACGAGCGCGCGAGCGCGAGAGGTGGATTCCGTGGAACCGGATTCGGACGAGTACACACCAGAGATCGTACGGATCTGGGCCGTGTAGCGCCCGAACACCTTCTCGAGCGCGTCGCTGATCTCGCCGACGGTCGCCTTGGCGCGTCCCGCGTCGACTGCCAGCTTGAGCAGGTTGCGCTCCGGATCGGTGGAGTCGGGGTTGCCCGCGGCCCACGTCAGCTTCTCCAGCGCCGCGTCGGTCGCCGCCTGATCGCGCTCGGCGCGCAGCCGCGTGAGCTTGGCGATCTGCTGACCCCGTACGGAGCCGTTGTCGATCTTCAGCACCTCGGGCGGCTTGTCGTCGCTCACCAGGTACTTGTTGACGCCGATCAGCGGCTGCCGACCGGAGTCGATTCGGGCCTGGGTACGGGCCGCCGCCTCCTCGATGCGCATCTTCGGGATGCCGGCCTCGATGGCCTTGGCCATGCCGCCCGCCGCCTCGACCTCGCTGATGAGCGCCCACGCCTTCTGCGCGAGCTCGCTCGTCAGCTTCTCCACGTAGGCCGAACCGCCCCACGGGTCGACGACCCGGCAGGTGCCCGACTCCTGCTGGATGAACAGCTGGGTGTTGCGGGCGATGCGGGCGGCGAACTCGGTCGGCAGAGAGATCGCCTCGTCGAGGGCGTTCGTGTGCAGCGACTGGGTGTGGCCCTGGGTCGCGGCCATGGCCTCGAGGCAGGTACGCGTGACGTTGTTGAACACGTCCTGCGCCGTCAGCGACCAACCGGATGTCTGCGAGTGCGTCCGCAGGCTCATCGACTTTGCGTTCTTCGCGCCCGAGTCGCGGACGAGTCGCGCCCACAGCAGACGCGCGGCGCGCAACTTCGCGACCTCCATGAAGAAGTTCATGCCGATCGCCCAGAAGAAGCTGAGCCGCGGAGCGAACAGGTCGACATCGAGGCCGACGGCCTGGCCGGCCCGGATGTACTCGATACCGTCAGCCAGCGTGTACGCCATCTCGATGTCGGCGGTCGCTCCCGCCTCCTGCATGTGGTAGCCCGAGATCGAGATCGAGTTGAACTTCGGCATGTTCGCGCTGGTGAACGCGAAGATGTCGGAGATGATCCGCATGCTCGGGGTCGGCGGGTAGATGTAGGTGTTGCGGACCATGAACTCTTTGAGGATGTCGTTCTGGATCGTTCCCACGAGCTGCGCCAGCGCCACGCCCTGCTCCTCGGCCGCCACGATGTACAGCGCGAGGATCGGCAGTACGGCGCCGTTCATCGTCATCGACACCGACATCGAGTCGAGCGGGATGCCGTCGAACAGCTGCCGCATGTCGAGGATCGAGTCGACGGCCACGCCGGCCATGCCGACGTCACCGGTCACACGCGGGTGATCGGAGTCGTACCCGCGGTGCGTCGCGAGGTCGAACGCGATCGACAGGCCCTTCTGACCGGAGGCCAGGTTGCGCCGATAGAACGCGTTGGACTCCTCCGCGGTGGAGAAGCCCGCGTACTGGCGGATCGTCCACGGCTGGTTCACGTACATCGTCGCGTACGGGCCACGCAGGAACGGCGGGATGCCGGGGTAGGTCTCGAGGAAGTCGAGGCCCTTGAGGTCGGGTGAAGTGAACACCGGCGGTACGGCGATGTGCTCAGGCGTCTCCCACAGTGCTGCGCCGGTGTCGACCGAGTCGGACGCCGGAGCGGCCGTACCCAGGTCGATGCTGTCGAATGTCGGGAATCCCACCTCGCCGGTGTGGCTGGTGCTCGCTGCGCTCGCGCCCACGTTATTCACTTCGCAACCCCCAGTCGGTCGAGCGTGTCGGAGAGGAAGGCGGCGACGTCCATGCCGTCGTACACCTCGCCGTCGATGACGGAGTCCACTTCCTCGGAACCCGTCTCTGTCTTGCGACCGGCGATCCACACGTTGGCGATGCCGGACTTCTTGAGCGCGCCCGCGACCTCTTTCGCCTGCGTGGCGTACACCTTCGCGGAGGAGCACAGGATCACGGTGTTGACGCCCGCATCCTTGACCTGGGCGACGATGTCGTCGGTGCTGCCGCCCTCGCTGGTCGGGTGAGCCAGACCGGCGACGAGCAGCACGTTGGACGTGAACTGCTCGCGCGGTCCGAAGTCACGCCGCTCGCCGAGGCAGGCGAGGAAGACTCCCGGCTGGCTGCCGGTGAGGCGGCCGTGGGTCGCGACCCGGTCGCGGAGGCCTTCGAAGATCTCGGCGTCGCGTACAGGCTTCAACCCGGCAGGTGCGGGGATGGCCGGGCGCACCGTGAGGTTCTCGATCGGCGTCTCGTGCTCGGGCGGGAACATGCTCACCCCGGTGACCGGCTGCTTGCGGGTGGCAAGCCGCTTGCGGCGCTCGGTGAGGGTGGCGGTGATCTGCGAGGTGATCGTGCCGGCAGCCAGGGCCGCGGCCATTCCTCCCGCAGCCTCGATCTCCTGAACGCGTGCCCACGCGGCCTTGGCCATGTCGTCGGTGAGCGTCTCCACGTACCAGGAGCCGCCCGCCGGGTCCTCGACCCGGCCGACGTTCGACTCCTCGGCGGCGACCAGCTGCGTGTTGCGCGCCATGCGGCGTGAGAACACGTTCGGAAGCCCTTGGGCCGTGTCGAACGGCAACGTGGTGACGATGTCGGCGCCGCCGACAGCCGCGGCGAAGTTTGCGATCGTGCCGCGCAGGAGGTTCACCCAGGGATCGTCCCGGGTGATCATGCGCCACGAGGTGACAGCGTGCTGGGTGGCGGCGCGGTTGGCGACGGGCACGTCCAGCACCTCGCCGACACGCGACCACAGGCGCCGCAGCGCGCGGAGCCGGGCGATGCCGAGGAACTGGTCGGCGTTCACGGTCACGCGGAAGTCGATCGCGCCGATCGCGTCGACGGCGCTGACTCCCGCAACGACAAGGGCGCGTACGTACTCGATGCCGGTCGCCACCGCATAGGCGAGCTGATCGACATCACCCGCGCCCGCATCGTCGTACACGCGGACGTCGACGATGATCGGCGTCACCTTGGGCAGGTGAGCGGTCTTGGTGACCCAGGCGGCGAGGCGCCTGAGGTCGGCGGCCGTGTCGCGCAGGGCCGCGAGGCCGAGCGGGTCGATGCCGAGGTTGCCGGCAACGTCCGTCGCGCTGCCCCACCAGGCGAGCAGCGCATCGGCGGCCGCCTCCTGGTCGGAGGTGGACGAGACGCTGACGGGGGCGAGGTTCGCGATGACGCCGCTCAGGGCAGCCGCGACGTCGCTGGCGGCCAGGCCGCCTTCACCCACGCGCAGCCAGACCGAGGTGCCGCCGACACGGAGGTCCTCGAGCACCGCGGCGTTGGTCGTCGCGGCGGAGGGATCCTCGTGCAGCTGGCGGACGTCCCATGCGAGGACCTCGCCGTGGTGGACGGTCGTGCCGCGCGTGTACGGGTCGGAGCCCGGTACGCCGAGGGCCGGAGCGTCGGTCTCGGTGTAGAGGGGCTCGATCACCAGCCCGTCGACCGTGGTCGTACGCAGCCGCGCCATCGCCTTGTCGATGGTCAGCTCCGTGCCCGGTGGGCGTCGGCGGTTGAGGACCTTGAGAACCTCGTTGTCCCACTGCTCACGCGTGGGAGTCGCGAAGTCGCCGGCCAAGACGGTCGTGGTGTCAGTCATCGGCTACTCCTGATGTGTCGGGCCTCGGCGGGTTCTCCACCGTCCAGCCATCCAGGTTCAGCCTATCGACCCACCTTCTCCTGGGAACCCACTGGGTCATGAAGCCAGTCAGCGCCTCACTCCGGGCTTTTGAACGGCAGTTGTGGTCGTTATGAGGCTGGTGAGGGAGGCCCCGCTGCGTTCAACCGAAGTTGTGGTCGTTCTCAGGCCTGGAATCGGCCCCAGAACGACCACAACTCCCGTCGAACCGAGCAGGGGTTCCCGGACCCCCGCTATACCGACCACAACTCCGGTTGAACCAGTGCTCACCTCGGAGCCCGAGGGACGTCGCGTCGATGCCGAGGGGTACCACGCCTACAACGACATCGAGAGCCTGACCATGATCCTGGCCCTCCACGACGCCGCCTGAATGGCGGCCGAGTGGGGACTGCCAATCTCCGCGTCCTGGCACCGAGGGAGGCTGAGCCACCTAGCATCGTGGGCAACCTGCTGAACGAGGAGCAACGATGCCACTCGTACGTAAACCCGCCCCGTCGGTTCTCACGAGTGGCGCCCTGACTCCCCAGCCGGGGCGAGTCCCAAGGCCAGTTCTGTCCCTCCCCCCGAGCCGAGAGATCCTCTTCTGGTCGGCGACGACGGACGATATTGATCCGCACTCCCTGGAGGACCTGTTCGGCGTGATGCCGCGAACCGGTGTCGTACGTCGACTCACGGATGACACGGAAAGCGACCGTGACCCCGACTGGTCCCCGAGCCGCAGACGGATCGTGTCCACGAGAGGGGCGGGCGCGGATCCGCCATTCCTCACCATCAGAAACACTGCGGGCACCCTCCTACGGACGATCGACGTCCCCGCTTCCCAGCCGATCTGGATGGACCGGTCTCGGATCCTTGCCTGCCTTGTGGGCCAGGCGGACCGCACCGACATCGTGTGCGTCGGGATGACCGGCCAGATCCACAACATCACAGCGGCCCAGCCCAGCGAGTACCTCAGCTCGCCCGCCTGGCACCCCTCCGCCGGTCTGCTCGCCAACCTCGACACGTCCAACATGTCCACGTGGGCCAGCACCCAGCTCGTGCATGCGACTGCCGCCGCC
>DAIPZP010000012.1:8575-14472 GCA_036782155.1 Propionibacteriaceae bacterium | reverse complement strand
GTCGGGCTGACAGGATTTGAACCTGCGACCCCTTGACCCCCAGTCAAGTGCGCTACCAAGCTGCGCCACAGCCCGCTGGCGCCTCGCAGCGCCGAGGCGACACTCTACACGGTCGCGAGGAGCGCTTGCGTCACTTGGGCTAGCAGGCCACCCCGTCGCCGTTGGGGTCCAGCCCGGTGCGGTAGCCCGGCTGGCCGATGGTGATCGGCGCCGCACCCGCCTTCGACGCTGCAGCACAGTTCTTGTAGTACACGCTGGACGTCGTCTGGGGAGCCGTCGTGGCTATGGACGCCTTCTTGCCCTGAGGCGCTGAAGTCGTGGCGGCCGGAGCCATCATCGTGGCAACCCTGGTCCCGGTCTCTGCGACTGTCGCCGTCGTCGGCGCACTGGTGGGCTGGATGGTCGGCGCGGACGTCCCCGTGGGTTTCGCGGAGGTCCTGCTGCTCGGCGACGCGTCGCTCGGCGTCGCAGCCTCCACCACGGACGGCTTCAGCGGAGATGGTGTCTGAGCGGTCCGGTACGGCGCCACGGTCGGCGTCAGCCACGGCGCCCACGACGGTGTGTACGGCGCGCCGATGACCACCCCGGCCGACATGGTGACGAATGCGGCTATGACGATCCCGGCTTGGGCCGAGAGCGCAAGCCCTCCGAACCACAAGACTGCGCGGCGTCTCGCAGCCACGATCCCCCCGATCAGGCTCATGCGAGTTCGCCCTCCAGCCAAGGAGCGCACGCAGTCGGGCCACGTCTTCGCAACGCGACGCCCGACCACCTAGCCACTGGATATCCCCCCGTGGGCCAACACTAGAGGGGCCATTACGGAGCGGAGCGTGAGTTAGAGACTCCTCACCGGCTAGGCAGAACGCTTCTCCCGCGCTCGTACCTCAACGTGTACAGGGGAACCCTGGAAACCGAAGTCCTCACGAAGCCGGCGCTCAACGAAACGCACGTACTGCGGGTCGAACTGACCACTCGTGAACAACGCGAACGTGGGCGGGCAGGCATGCGCCTGTGTGCCGAAAAGGATGCGCGGCTGCTTGCCGCTGCGCACCGGATGCGGATGGGCGGCAGCGACCTTTCCGAGGAACGCGTTGAGCTTTCCGGTGGAGATCCTGGTCTCCCAGCCGGCCAGCGCCTCGGCGATCGCCGTACTGAGCTTGGTGACATTGCGGCCCGTCAGCGCGGAGATGTTGACGGTCGGCGCCCAGATCACGTGGCCCAGGTCGCGCTCGATCTCGCGCCCCAGGTACCGGCGACGCTCCTCGTCGGTCAGATCCCACTTGTTGTAGGCGATGACCATGGCCCGCCCGGCCTCTTCGACCATGTCGAGGATCCGCAGGTCCTGCTCGGTCACAGGCTCGGACGCGTCGATGACCACCACGCACACCTCGGCCCGCTCGATCGCCGTCTGCGTACGCAGGAAGGCATAGTACTCGTGGCCGCTGGCCTCCTTGACCCGCCTGCGGATGCCCGCGGTGTCGACGAACTGGTATGTCACGCCATCGAGCTGGACGAGCTCGTCGACGGGATCGACGGTCGTGCCGGCCACCGAATCGACGACCGAGCGCTGCTGGCCCGAGAGCTTGTTGAGCAATGAAGACTTGCCGGCGTTCGGCTTGCCGACGATCGCGATCCGGCGGGGACCGGTCAGGAGCTCGTACGCCCCATCGCCCTTCGGCATCACCTCAAGGATCGCGTCCAGCAGATCTCCGGCGCCCCGACCGTGCAGAGCGGAGACCGGATGCGGCTCCCCCAGCCCGAGGTTCCACATGAGCGCGGCCTCGGTCTCGGTGCGCGTGTCGTCGACCTTGTTCGCGGCGAGGATCACCGGCTTCTTGCTGCGCCGCAGCACCTCGACCACTGCGTCGTCCTCGTCGGTCGTCCCCACCGTGGCATCGACGACGAACAGGACGGCGTCGGCGGCCGCGATGGCCAGCTCGGCCTGCTCGGCGATCTGGGCGGCCATCCCCGTCGCGTCGGAGATCCAGCCTCCGGTGTCGACGATCACGAAATCGTGCCCCGACCACTCGGCGTCGTAGGACACCCGATCCCTGGTCACGCCGGGGATGTCTTGGACGACCGCTTCACGGCGACCGAGGATGCGGTTGACGAGCGTGGACTTGCCCACGTTCGGTCGACCGACAACGGCCAGTACCGGCCTGACGGCGGACTCGGACACGGGAACTCCCTCTTCAGTCGACGCCACACCCCGCGGCGCGACTGCTCATCCTACCGGTCACGCGCTGGCGAGCGGTTCCTGCTCCGGCTTGGACAGGAGGATCCACCGCTTGGGTCCGGTGATGAGGGCGTACGCGATCAGGCCGAACGACAGGACAGTCAGACCCATAGAGACGAACAGGCCCAGCGTGTACGAGCCGGTGCTGTCCTTGACCAGGCCCCACAGCGGGGCACCGAGGGCGACCCCGACCGGCATCGTGGCGATACCGACGCCCAGCAGGGCGACGAGGTGCCGATCGCCGAACGTGTGCCGGTACAGGATCGGCGTGATGATCGGAGACGTGATGGCGGGGACCGAGTACACGAGGATCGCCACGGCCTGCGGAACGTAGCCGCTCGACGCGACGAACAGTCCCAACGACACCACGAGCAGGGTCCCTGACACCGCCATTGAGATCACCGGCCCGAGGCGGTCGTTGAGGGCGCCGAAGAGCAAGGTAGCCGCGATGTTCGCCACCGAGAGCATGGCCAGGAGCGTCCCGGCCGCCTCGAGCGAGAGGCCGTGCTCCTTCATCAGCGGCGGGAAGTGCTGCTGCATCGCCATGAGCGTGCTGAACACGATGAGCCCGATCGTGAGGGCGATGAACTGCGGGCTGGCGAACGCGGCCGCCGCCGTAGCGTGCGAACGGCCCACGTCGCCGTGCGCCACGTCGTCGAGCGCCCCGTACGCGCGAAGGTTCACGTGGGACGGCCGTTCACGTACGAGGAAGAGGCCGGTCAGCAGGCAGACGCCCAGGTTGGTGAGCCCAACGACCCGGAAGCCGACCTGCCAGCCGCCGGTGCTGACGACCTTGGGCAGCACCGTCCCCGCCACGATGCCACCGATGCTGGCCGTCGACATGACGATTCCGAGCATGGTGCCGCGGCGCTTGACGAACCACTCGTTGATGAGGACCGCGCCGCCCATCTGGGTCGACAAGGGCATGAGGCAGCCTGCACCGAAAGCCGCCACGTACAGCGCGGGCAGCCCGGACACGTACGAGATGGCGTACAGAGAGACGCCGCTGACGCCCCCGGCGATGAAGATCAGCGGCCGCACACCGAGCCGACGGATGAGGACAGGTCCGGCAGCCGACATGACGATCGCTCCCGACAGGGCGTTGATCGACGTGAACACCATCACGCTTCCCAGGCTGACGCCGAGCGAGACGGCCAGCGGTGGGAGCAGCAGCCCACTACCCAGGAACATGAGGACGTTGAGCGCCATGAGGAGGCCGGAGCCGATCACGACGAGCCAATGGCGCAGCGTCACGACAATCCCGCGTCACGCGCCAGGGCAACGATCTGCTCGACGACCTCGTCGATCGTGAGCTCCGTGGAGTCGATGATGGTGACGCCCGGAGCCGCGTCGGTGAAGTTGACGAGCGTGGAGTCGTCCTTGTCGCGGCGCAGCACCTGGTCGTGGAGCGCCGCCTCGTCCAGCGCCCCGGCGAGCTCGGCCCCGCGACGGGCCATGCGACGTACGGGATCGGCGACGAGCAGCACGCGTACGACTGCTTCGGGGCACACCACTGTGGTGATGTCGCGCCCCTCCACCACGAACCGGCCAGCCGCGATGATCGCGCGCTGGCGCCGCACCAGCTCGGCGCGGGAGGCGGCGTTCGTCGAGACCGCGCTCACCCAGGCGGACACGTGAGGCTCGCGAATAGTCAGCGTCGCGTCGACGCCGTCGACGCGCAGCCACTGGTCGTCGGGCGTCGTCGAGATGTCCAGCCCGACCGTACGGGTCATCTCCGCGATGCCTGCGGCGTCCTCGTGGTCGATCCCGTCACGCAGACAGGCCACCGCGACGCCCCGGTACATGGCGCCGGTGTCGAGGTATCCGAAGCCCAGTCGCCGCGCGGCTTCCCGGGCGGTGGTCGACTTGCCCGACCCGGACGGCCCGTCGATGGCCACGATCGCACTCATGGGCGACATCCAACCAGACCGTCCCCCGCACGGATCGCTCGGCTACGGCCGTACGGTCCAGCCGCAGCCGATCATCGTGCGCGTCAGGCTCTCGACCCGGTCGGGGGTGACGGCGACCGAGAGGTAGCCGACCTCTCGTGCCTCGTCGTGCTCGATCGCGAGATCCTCGACGTTGACGCCGGCCTCGCCGATGTCCGCGAACAGCCGTGCCAGAGCACCGGGAGCGTCCGGGATCTCGACGACGACGTGAGCGAAATCGGTCGCCCGGTGGCCGTGCTTACCCGGAAGTGCCCTGGTCCCCTGCCGGCCCCGCGCGATGAAATCCCGGACCCCGGCCGGGTCGTCCAGCACGGCGACGAGCTCCGCCAGAGACTCCTGTACAGCCAACAGCTCCGTCCGTACGGCCTCGGCGTTGGCGGCGACGATCTGCTGCCATAGATCCGGGTCGGAGCCGGCGATGCGCGTCACGTCGCGGATGCCCTGACCGGCCAGCCGGAGATGCTCCTCGGGGACATCGACGAGTCGGCCCGCCGTGAGCGAGCTCATGAGCTGAGGCAGGTGCGACACCTGCGCCACCGCCTCGTCGTGCTCGCGGGCGTCCAGTACGACGACGCGGCCGCCGCAGTCGCGGGCGAGTCGCTCGACCTTGGCTAGGGCTTCAGGCGTCGAGGTCGCATGGGGTGTGACGACCCACGTGCGGTCGACGAAGAGGTCGGCCGTCGATGTGAGCGGTCCGGCGTGCTGCGAGCCCGCCATGGGGTGCGACCCGACGTAGCGGGACAAGTCGGCACCGCTCGCCGCGAGCTCGGCGAGGACGGCACCCTTCACCGACCCCACGTCCGTGACGACAGCCGCGGGGTACCGCTCGAGCGCGCCTAGAACGGCCGACGCGATGGCGGCGGGAGGTACGGCAACGACCACCAGCCCCACCTCGTCCGGCGCTGCCTTGTCCGTGGTTCCGGCGCCGAGCCCCGCGGCGACGCGTGCGTGCGAGGAGACCCGGTCACGGAGGTGGACGCGATGGCCTCCCGCGACGAGCGCCATGCCGATGGAGGCACCCACGAGTCCCGCGCCGATGACGACGACGCACTCGCCGGTCTGGTTACGCATGCCGAACCTCCGTAGATCGCGCGCCAGCCTATCGACGTGTGCGCCGCAGTATCGTCACTGGCATGCGGACATCGATCAGGATCGCCCTCGACCTCGTACTCGTCGTCGTCTTCGCGATCATCGGCCGCGCCAGTCACGGCGAGGCGCTCACGCTGGGTGGGATTCTCGTCACCGGCTGGCCGTTCCTCGTCGGCTGCCTTGTCGGATCGTTGATCGCGGGCATGCTGCGGCTGCCGTGGCTGCATGAAGGCCTGCTGGTCTGGCTGACCACCGTCGTGCTCGGGATGTTCCTGCGCGCCATCACCGGAGGTGGGATGGCGCTCGGCTTCCTCATCGTCGCGACGGTAGTCCTGGCGGTGCTCCTCATCGGCTGGCGCATGCTCGCGGCGCTTGCCCGTCGCCGGGCCTGATTCCGGCTCGAGCGACCCGGTCGCGACCTTATAACCTCGCCTGATGGCGCGAAGTTCGCCGCGTCCGCCACAGGAACTCAAGCCTGTTCGCGGTGGTTATGAAGAGGACTTGGACGCACGGTCGGTGCTCAAGCCGGTTGGTGGTGGATTTGGTGACGGCGGAGGGGGTCCATTTCGACCACGAACCGGCTTGAGGGCACCAGGCACCCTCACAGTCGCGTGGTAACCACC
>DAIPZP010000012.1:0-8565 GCA_036782155.1 Propionibacteriaceae bacterium | reverse complement strand
GGCTTGAGGTCAGCGGAGTGCGTTGAGGAGCCGCTCCAGGGCGCGCGAGCGCAGTAACCGCACGACCGGCGTGTCAGCCCGGCTCACGAGCCGCTCCCAGGCGCTGCGTCCTCGTCGGTGAACGGAAGCTCCTGGTGCTGCTCAATGACGTCGGCTTCGTCAGCGTCAGCCGGGATGGTGTGAAGCTCGTCTCCGACAACCTCGTCCTCGTCGGTGAACGCGAGACGGTCGTCGTCGGGAACAGGTGTGCTGGTCATGTGGCACCTCCTCGTGGGTGGTCGTCCACCTTCAGGTCTACCCCTTCAGCGCAGGTGCTGCACCCCCACGGCGAGGATCAGCGGCGAGGGTCGTCCGGTGGCAATGGCGGGATGGTAGCCGCCGACGGTGCAGGCTGGGGCCACACGATGACCACGCGGCACTGCGCATGGTCGATGACGAACCGCGTGTGCTTGCCGAGACTCGTCGGCCCCCGACGGGTCAGGTCGCCCTGGCGACCCACCACGAGATAGTCGGCGTTCTCCGAAGCCCCCGTGACGACCCGCTCCACAGGACCGCTCCCCAGTTGGGTGGTGATCGTCACGTCGCGTGCGAGATCGCGCAGCAGCGCTTCGGCGTCGGCGAGCAGCTCTGGGTTCTCGGGCGCCGCGACGGGCTGTACCGGCCGCCTGCGTCCCCACAACCCCGCGCGTGCGTCACGCAGCAGGTCCTCCGAGTCGTCAGGGACGTACAGCAGAAGGATCTGGGCGTCAGGCTCACCGGGTACGAGGTCGGCGGCGGCGGTCACGCAGGCCTCCCACGTGCCGGGCTCGACCCACACCACGACCCGCTTCACAGACTGCGCCATCACGTACCTCCCAGGACGACTGTGCCCACAACCCATAGTGCCGTGACCCCCGCCACCAGGCAGGCAGGAGTGGTGAGAAGACCAAGCACGGTGAACTCCCCGATCGACACCTCGTGGTCATGATCGGAGGCGATCCGTCGCCAGAGCAGAGTCGCGAGCGAGCCCACGTACGTGAGGTTCGGCCCCACGTTCACCCCGATCAGCACCGCGAGCACGGCCAGCGGACCCGCCGCCGCAGCGAGCGGAAGCACCAGCAGCACCGCAGGCAGGTTGTTCACGAGGTTCGCGAGCACTGCGGCCAGCAGAGCCCACAACAGCAGGGACACCAGCCCGTTCCCCGTGGGCGCGAGGTGACCGAGGAAGCTCCCGAGACCACCTTGCACGACCGCCATGACGACGATCCCGAGCCCGAGCACGAACGCGATGAACGGGATGTTGAGGCTGCCGCCCAGCGAGCGCAGGGACACCTCTTTGCGTACGAGTGCACGCACGGCCAGGACGAGCGCTGCCGCTCCGGCGACCCAGGCGGCTTGGATCCCGACCGAGCTGGCGACCACGAAGCCGACCAGCATCGCGCCGACAACGATCGCCGGGAGCAGGGGCAGACGTGTCGATGTCGACGTGACGGGCCGGCCTCGCAAGGTCAGCTCGGCGCCGAAACGCCAGCGCAGGACGCCGTACTCGATGCCGATCACGACGAGCCACGGCAAGAGCATGAGGAGGGCGAAGCGGACGAAGGACACCCCAGACGCGCGCAGGGCGAGGAGGTTGGTGAGGTTCGACACGGGCAGCAGCAGCGAGGCGCTGTTGGCGAGGTGCGCGGACGCGTACATGTGGGGCTTGGCGGGTACCCGCAACGTCCTCGCGGTGGCCAGCACGACCGGCGTGAGCAGCACGACCGTGGCGTCGAGGGAGAGCACCGCGGTGACGATCGAGGCGGCGACGAAGACCAGCAGGAGCAGCCGTTTGCCGCTGCCACCACTCCCCCGCCCGATCAGCTCTCCCGCCCAACGGAACACCCCGGCCGCCTCGCACAGGTCCCCTACGACGAGGATCGCCGCGAGGAAGAGCACCACGGGGAGCAGACGGCTGATCTCAGCGAGCGCCTCATGACCGGACAGGGCGCCGATGACCACGACCGCGATGGCCGCGGGCACGGCGGCCACGGCTTCCGGCAGACCTCGCGGCCTGACCACGGCGAACGCCAGCACGAGGATCAGGAACAACCCCGAGATGGCCAGCACGGCGTCAGTCTATGGAGACGCCCGCAGGGCGAGGGCCTTCATAGTCCGGTCCGTACGCACCGGGAGCCGGACGCCGCTTCTTCAGCGGCGCGGTCACACCCGGAGCGAGCCGCCGGGTGTGGATGAGGAACCCCGTGTGGCCGGTGCCACCGTGACCTGGCCTGATCGCCAACCCCTCGGCGTGCCATTCGCGCACCATGACCTCGACGCCGCGCGGCTCCAACCAGCCTCCATGGACCCGCAAGGTGTCCATCGTGCGTCCCAGCTGCGTGGCCGTCGCGACGTAGCAGCAGAGCACGCCGCCGGGCTCCAGCACCTCGCCCACCGCGTCGATGCACTCCCACGGCGCGAGCATGTCGAGGATCGCGCGATCGATCGGCTCCGGCCCGATGCTCTCGACCAGGTCGCCGACCCGTACGTCCCATGCCGGGTGAGGCCGACCGAAGAAGGACTCGACGTTGGTGACCGCGACCTTCGCGAAGTCGGCGCGGCGCTCGTACGAGTAGAGCTTGCCGCCCGGACCGATCGCCCGCAGGATCGACAGCGACAACGCCCCCGACCCGACCCCAGCCTCGAGCACCCGCGCGCCGGGGAAGATGTCGGTGTACATGAGGATCTGCGCGGCGTCCTTCGGGTAGATCACGGCCGCGCCACGCGGCATCGAGACCGTGTACTCCTCGAGCAGGGGGCGCAGCGCGAGGTACGTGACGCCCTTGGCGGACGTCACGACGACGCCATCGGGCCCCCCGATGAGCTCGTCATGGTTGATGCCGCCCCGGGTCGTGTGGAACGTCGACCCCGGCGTCAGCTTGATCGAGTGGCGCCTGCCCTTCTGGTCGAAAAGTGACACCCGCTCACCCGCGACGAGCGGCCCGCTCCGGATGCCGGACCAGTCCGCGTCCATCCCTGGCTCCACGCCGTTCTCGCTCACTGGAGACCCACCGACCACAGCGCCAGCTGGTAGCCGGGTCCGTACTTGGGCTCATGCACTTTCACGGCCGCAGCCAGGAACATGTCGTCGTCCTCTTGAGAGATGGGCAGGACAATCGCGTCCACTGCCGCCTGGGACTGGAGCTCCGAGAGCGACGAGTCGCGCGTCGCCTGATCGGTCGTCGTCCGGTACAGCTTCTCGAGCGACGCGATCTTGTCCGCGCTTCCCGGCAGACTCGCGGTGCGGTAGGGCTGCAGCCACGCGATCGGCGTCACGTTCCAGGCCTTGTAGTTGGAGAGCACGAGGTCGGCCGTCGGAGTGTCCGCGACGACCTGCATGCTCACCCCGACCGCCGCCTCGATGCGATCCCTGATGCCGCGCGCCATCTCCAGCTCCCCGGTGATCTGGGAGTCGTACGAGAGGGTCAGGCGGGGCCTTTCGCCGGTGAGCGGCGGGAGCGACGCGATCCCACCCAGCTTGAACGCGGTGATGTGGCCCTCGATGCCCTGAGGGATGATCGAGTCGAGCGTGCGATCATCCTGCAAGGCCGCGCTGATGGTCGTGCGGAGTGCGGCGTCGAGTCGATAGGTGGACGTATCAGACCACCGTACGAAGTGGACTCGCTGTCCCACGGACGTCTCGCGTCGGAAGCCCGAGTCGGTGAGCTTGTCCTTCGACGCGCTGATCTGATCGTCGAGCCGCTTCAGCGCGGCCGCGTTCAAGCCCCGCCAGGCCACGTCGACCTGGCCCTCCTTCATGGCTTCCTCGAGCGCCGCAGAGTCCGCGTAGAACTTCAGCACGACGAAGTCGGACGCCGCGGGCGTGTAGCCGGAGTAGCCGATCAACGCCCGCAGGTAGAGCTTGTCCGTGAAGCTCGCGCTCACCCAGAACGGCCCGGAGCCCACGGGGAGGTCTGCGACCGACCGGATGGTGTCCGGGTCGTACACCTCCTCGTCGACGATGCTGGCCGCCGGCTCCGCCAGCGCGTAACCGAACTGGTTGTCGGGCCATGCCAGGTTGAAGTCGATCGTCAGGTCGTTGGGCGTGTCCATCGTGGCCAGCGCCCCGAGCTGATGCGCCGACGAGCCGGCGACGCCGAGCCGCAGCGCCCTGGCGATGCTGAACTTCACGTCGCTGCTGGTCAGCGCGTGGCCGTTGGTGAACTTGAGGTTTGCCTTGAGGGTGCACCGGTACTGCAGGGCGGAGACGAAGATGCATTCGGCCGCCGCGTCGGGGTGCAACGCCGTCTTCCCCTCGTCGAGGGTGAGCAGTCGCTGGAACAGCGCGCTCACCATCGTGGTCGACATGGAGTCGGTCACGGCGACGGGGTCGAGCGCCTTCACCTTCTCTGTCGTCGCGACGGTGAAGTCGTGCGGCGTCGCGGAAGCAGTGGAGGGCGTGGGGATGATCGCGGTGGTCGTCACGCAGCCCGAGGCGCCGAACAGCACCGCGACGATCGTCAACGCGGCGAGTCGCCACCTCGGTGCGGGGTGCGTCATGGTCACAGGCTATTGGGCTCGTCTATGAGTCGCGACATTCCTAGCTGGCGTTGAAGTATTTTGCCTCCGGGTGGTGCACCACGAAGGCATCCGTCGACTGCTCCGGGTGGAGCTGAAGCTCCTCCGACAGCTCGACGCCGATCCGCGACGGGTCGAGGAGGCGGACCAGGGTGGCCCGGTCCTCGAGGTTCGGGCACGCGGGATATCCGAACGAGTAGCGAGAACCCCGGTACGCCTGGTCGCGGATCATCTCCTCGGTGTCTGCCGAGATATCCGCGAGGCCCAGCTCGTGCCGCACCCTGTCGTGCCACATCTCGGCCAGCGCCTCTGTGAGCTGTACGGACAGGCCGTGCAGCTCGAGGTACTCCCGGTACGCGTTCTCGGCGAACAGCTCACCCGTGGCGCGCGACACCGCCGCCCCCATGGTGACGAGCTGGAACTCGATCACGTCCGGCCCGTACTGCTCGGCCTCTTCACGGTTGCGGAAGAAGTCGGCGACGCACAGCCGGCGATCCCTGCGCTGGCGCGGGTAGTCGATCCGGCCGATCTCGTCGTCCAGCGAACGGGTCGTGGGATCGAGGACGACGACCGTGTTGCCGTCCGAGTAGCACGGCCAGTACCCGTACACGACCGCGAACTCCGCGATCTGCTCGGTGCGGATCCGCTCCAGCCACATCCTCAGGCGTGGGCGGCCGTCGCTCTCGATGAGCTGTTCGTACGTCGCGTTCTCGCCGGTCTTGAGGCCCCACTGGCCCAGGAACGTCGCTCGCTCGTCCAGCCAGGCGGCGACATCGGCGAGCGCGAGGCCCTTCACGACCCGCGACCCCCAGAACGGCGGCGTGGGCACGTCGACCCCACCGGGTACGGCACGAGCCACGTCGGACGGTGTGGTGTCGATCGCCCGAGGCGCCTCCGGCTCGCCCTGGCCCGGCAGGCGCTTCACGCGACGCTCTCGGATCGCCGGAAGCTGCGCCCCGGGGACGCCTCGCTTGACGGCCATCACAGCGTCCATGAGCCGCAAGCCCTCGAAGGCGTCCTTCGCGTACCGCACCTCGCCCTGGAAGATCTGGTTGAGGTCGTGGTCCACGTACGAGCGGGTCAGGGCGGCGCCGCCGAGCAGCACCGGGTACTTCTCGGCGAGGCCACGCTCGTTCAGCTCGACCAGGTTCTCCTTCATGATGACCGTCGACTTCACGAGCAGTCCGGACATCCCGATGGCATCGGCGTGGTGCTCCTCGGCGGCCTCGATGATCGCGGAGACGGGCTGCTTGATCCCGATGTTCACGACCGTGTAGCCGTTGTTGCTCACGATGATGTCGACGAGGTTCTTGCCGATGTCGTGGACGTCGCCCCTGACGGTGGCGAGGACGAGGGTGCCCTTGCCTGCGGCGTCGGCCTTCTCCATGTGCGGCTCGAGGTAGGCGACCGCCTGCTTCATGACCTCGGCCGACTGCAGCACGAACGGCAGCTGCATCTGCCCGGAGCCGAACAGCTCGCCGACCGTCTTCATGCCGCTCAGAAGGTCCTCGTTGATGATGGCCAGCGCCGGCTTGATCCCGAGCGCCTCCTCGAGGTCGGCGGTCAGGCCCTTGGACTCCCCGTCGACGATCCGGCGCGCCAACCGCTCGGCGATGGGCAGCGCAGCCAGCTCGGCGGCGCGTGTCGTCGCCGAGCTCCGCGTGGTGACGCCCTCGAAGAGCTCGAGGAAACGCTGGAGGGGGTCGTACGACTCCGTACGCCGGTTGTAGACAAGGTCAAGCGCGACCTCCCGCTGCTCGTCCGGGATCTTCGCGAGCGGCACGATCTTGCTCTGGTTCACGATGGCCGAGTCCAGGCCGGCCTCGACGGCCTCGTGCAAGAAGACCGAGTTGAGGACCTGCCGCGCGGCCGGGTTGAGCCCGAACGACACGTTGGACACGCCGAGCGTGGTGTGTACGCCGGGGTAGGAGGCTTTGACCTCGCTGATCGCCTTGAGCGTCTCGACCGCGTCGCCGCGGGTCTCCTCCTGGCCGGTGGTGATGGGGAACGTGAGGCAGTCCACGACGATGTCGCCGACACCGAGCCCCCAATGCGTCGTCAGGTCCTCGATGAGTCGCGACGCGACCCGTACCTTCCACTCTGCGGTCCGCGCCTGACCCTCTTCGTCGATGCAGAGCGCGATCACGGCGGTGCCGTGCTCAGCCACCAGCTCCATCACCTTGTGGTAGCGGGAGGTGGGTCCGTCACCGTCCTCGAAGTTGACCGAGTTGATCATCGCGCGCCCCGGCAGGTGCTCCAGCCCTGCGCGTAGGACCGCCGGCTCGGTCGAGTCGAGCACGATCGGAAGCGTCACGGCCGTGGCGAGCCGTGAGGCGAGTGCCGTCATGTCCGCGACGCCGTCGCGTCCCACGTAGTCGATGCAGAGGTCGAGCAGGTGGGCGCCCTCGCGCGCCTGAGCCTTGGCGATGTCGACGCACTCGTCCCAGTTCTGGGCGAGCATCGCGTCACGGAAAGCCCTGGAGCCGTTGGCGTTCGTCCGCTCGCCGATGGCGAGGTACGAGGTGTCCTGGTCGAGCTGGACCTCTTGGTACAGACTCGCGACCGCGGGTTCGTACTCGAGCGTGCGCGGCGCGACGGGACGCGCCGCGACGGCCTCGGAGAGGCGACGGATGTGCTCGGGGGTCGTTCCGCAGCAACCGCCCACGAGCGCGAGCCCGTAGTCGGCCGCGTACCGGTCGAGCGCCTCGGCGAGGCCGTCCGGCGTGAGCGGGTACCGGGCGCCGTCCGAGGTGAGCTCGGGCAGACCTGCGTTGGGCATCACCGAGATGAGGCAGCGTGCGTGCTTGGAGAGGTAGCGGAGGTGCTCGCTCATCTCGGCGGGTCCGGTCGCACAGTTGAGCCCGATGACGTCGATGCCGAGCGGCTCCAGCGTCGTGAGCGCCGCGCCGATCTCGGAACCGAGCAGCATGGTGCCGGTCGTCTCGACGGTGACGCTGGCCAGCACGGGGATGTCGCGTCCGGATTCGGTGATCGCTCGCTTGGCGCCCAGCACAGCCGCTTTGGTCTGCAGCAGGTCCTGGCTGGTCTCGACCTGGACCGCGTCGATACCGCCGCGGATCATGGCGGCGACCTGCGTCGCGTACCCGTCGCGGATGGCCTCGAACGTCGTGTGGCCCAGGGTCGGCAGCTTCGTGCCAGGGCCGACGGAGCCCAGCACCCAGCGGGGCCGGTCAGGGGTGGTGAACTCGTCGGCAGCCTGCCGAGCGATGCGTGCCCCCGCCTCGGCCAGCTCGGAGATCCGGTCGGCGATGTCGTACTCCCCCAGCGCCGCAAGGTTCGCCCCGAAAGTGTTGGTCTCGATGAGGTCAGAGCCAGCCTCGAGATAGGCCCGGTGCACCGCGAGGACGATGTCCGGCCGGGTCACGTTGAGGACCTCGTTGCACCCCTCGTACGACTCGAAGTCCTCGAGCGTCGGGTCTAAAGCCTGCAGCATGGTGCCCATCGCCCCGTCGGCAACGAGGACACGGGTACCAAGCACAGAACGCAGGGAGGTCACGCGGGAGAGGATACGTGGTTCGACCGCATCAGAGCTCCCGATTCCAGCCAGGCCGGCGTCAAACCCTGGCGGCCGCCCGCTTGCGCCAGATCAGCATCACCGCCGCCGCGACGGCAATCGCGGAGATTGCGATCACCCCACCCACCAGGCTGTTGGTGGACGTGCTGCTGGAGGCGGGGGCGCTGCTCGATGCCGGCGCGCTGCTCGAGGCGGGAGTGAAGACCTTCGCCGCAGCCGGGCCCGTGGCGCCGCTGTTGGTCAGCAGCCACCCCTCAGCCGTTCCCTTGGCTGGGGTGCTCGTACCGGCACCGGACTGGGCGTACGCCCAGGTCCCGAGCGCGCCGTCCGCATTAACCGGCGCGGCCCAGTACGACCAGTAGTACTTCCCGTTCGTGTTGTAGTCCGGGTTCGTGGGGAGGCCGTCGATCTGAGTGACGAGCGCGCCACCGGTCGAGACGAAGCCAGCGCTGGCGAGGGCATCCAGACCCGTTGCGTAGCTGATCGCGCAGCCG
>DAIPZP010000011.1:9260-14640 GCA_036782155.1 Propionibacteriaceae bacterium | reverse complement strand
GCCCGGGATGTCCCGGCCCGGCAGCAGGCTGTGCCAGTAGAGCGGCTGGAACATGAGCTTGCCGAGGTGGTTAAGGTGCGACTCCTTCAGCAGGGGCATCCCGACGTCGGCCGGGTAGCGACCGGTGAGCGGCTCGGTGTCGTAGTTGAAGTCGAGCAGCATCGCCTTGCCGCGACCCGACTCGATGAAGCAGTTCGCGTGACCGTCGAACGCGTGGGTCATCGGCTTGCCCGCGTACGCAGCCGTGAAGTTGTCCACGAAGACGTGGATCGAGAAGTGGGCCACCGAGCCGGCCTTGGAGGTCGGGATGTTGCTCGCGTCACCGACGGCGAACACGTTCTCGTACTGGGGAGACTGAAGGGTCTTCTTGTCCACCGGCACGAAGCCGAGGTCGTCGCCCATCCCCGAGTCGATCACGTACTGCGCGCCCATGTTCGTCGGCACGGTCACCAGGAGGTCGAACGGGATCTCGCGGCCGTCGAAGCCCACGAGCTTCTTCGTCTCCGGGTCGACGCGTTCGATCGCGAAGTCCGTGGCGAGACGGATGCTGCGGTCCTCGAGCACGTACCCGAGCTTCTTCGACGCGACCGGCTTGGTGAAGGCGCCGTCCAGCGGGGTCACGTACGTGATGTCGACCAGGTGGCGGATCTTCTTGTGGCGGAAGAAGTCGTCCGCGAGGAACGCGAACTCCAGCGGCGCAACGGGGCACTTGATCGGCATCTCGGTGATGTGGATGAGGAGCTTGCCGCCCTTGAAGGAGTCCATGGCCTTCTTGAGGGCGATCGCACCGTCGCGCGTGTAGAAGTCGAACGCCGACTTCCGCCAGATGCGCTCGTCGGTGAGCCCCTCGGTCATGTCGGGTCGCGGCGTGGTGCCGGTCGCTATGACGAGCCAGTCGTACGACAGGGTGCGGGTCTTCAGCTCGACCGTGCGTGCTTTCGGATCGACGGAAACGATCGCGTCGGTGACGAGCTCTACCTTGGGGGAGAGCTGCGCCTTGCGGGACCTGCGGACACGTTCGGGAGTGATCGTGCCGAAGGGGATGAAGAGGTAGCCAGGCTGGTAGTCGTGGTCGTCGTCTTTGTCGACCACGGTGATGCTGGCATCCGGCGGCAGTGCCTTGACCAGCTTGTTGGCGAGCATCGTGCCTGCCGTGCCCGCCCCGAGGATCAGTACTTTGGACATACCGCGATCGTAAACCCCTAGGGGTATCTGCCGTGCGGCGACCCCCACAATAGGAGAAGGCCCTCATCAGAACGCGCGGCGAGCCAAGCTGACGTTCCACAACGGGCTGGTCTGCCACTCCAAGACTGCCGTCCCCGCGTTCAGATCGACGCTGACATCGAGCAGGTGCGGGCTGTGCAGCGGCACGAGTCGAGCCTCGAGGGCACCCGGCGCTGTCCAGCCGCCAGTTCCAGCGACCTCGACGGTTCGTCCATCCACTGTGGCCGTCGCGCGCTGCCACACGCCCTCACCCAGCGGTACCGTCACGGGGCCCGTCCCGTCGTCGAGCGTGAGCCCGTCAGCGTCGAGCACGACGCGACTGGTCGCCGCCACCATGGCCGCCGCGGAACCGGTGGCGACAAGCACGTGCCGGCCGGGCGTGGGCGGTACCGAGGAGCGAAGAGCCGGCAGCGTCCTGGCGGCGAGGAAGGCGTCGAGGTCGCCGTCGTGGGGTCCGGGCAGCGGCCCGTCGGACAGACCCGGCAGAAGGTGCTGCCACACCAGGTCCAGCTCGAGCTGCATGTCCTCGACCTGCGCACCCACGGCGACGACGAGGTCGTACTCACGCAGCACCAGGCACAGCTGTCCGAAGGCTCCGTCGCCGCGCCAACCGTGGCGACTGCGCCACATCTGGTAGCCGTATCCCTGCGACCAGTCGGGGTTGTCCGGGCCGTTGGGGATGTGGACGGTCATCGCGTCGTCGGTCCATGCCTGCGGCAGGATGCGGATGCCGCCGTACTCGCCGCCCTGCAACAGCGTGAGGCCGAGGCGAGCCACGGCGTCAACGGGGATGTGCAGACCGGCGAAGCCCATGTCGTACGGGCCGAGCGGCAGCCACTCGATCTCGCCGACTCCGAGCGGGTCGAACAACCGGGGCCGAAGGTACTCGTGCAGCGGCTGGCCGCTGACCGACTGCACGATCGCCGACAGCGTCAGCGTGCAGCCCTGGTTGTAGCAGAACACCGATCCCGGCTCCTGATCCGGCTCGATGCGGAGGAACGAGCCCACCGGGTCCGCCGGGTCGAGCTCGGTCACGGTGTCCGTCGTATGGCCGGAGGCCATGGACAGCAGGTGACGTACGGTGATGGCCTTCGCGCGGGGACCCGCTCCCGTGACCTCCGGGAAGTACGACGCGGCGGGCGCATCGAGGTCCACGAGCCCCTCGCTCACCGCGAGCCCGATCGCCGAGGCTGTGAACGTCTTCGACAGGGAGTACTTGTGCACCCTGTCGCTCGGCCGGTACGGCGCCCAGCTGGTCGACGCGATCACATGCCCGTGCCGGATCACCGTGAGCGCGAACGGCCTGATGCCGTTGCCCTCCCAGGCCTCGATGAGGGCTCGGATGGCGCGGGGGTCGACTCCCTGTGCCTCGGGTGAGGACGTGGGTGGCAGGTATGGGTTCACGCTCCCGAACATAGTCCCCGGACCGCGCCGATCCAGAGGAGATCGGGGGTGCAAGCGACCCGTGCGCTGATCCCTAGACTTCGGCCATGACCTCACGGGTGGCTCTCGACGGCGGACAGTCCGGGTGCCGGGCACGGGACGCGGCGGGACGCATCTGGGAAGGCGTCGGCATCGACACCGCGCGGCCCCGGATCCCCCAGCTGGCGGCCGCAGTACGGGCAGCAGCGCCGGAGGGTACGGAGCGGGTGCTGGTCGGCACGACCGGGCTCGGCGTCGAGGACACCGCGGTCGCGCTGCTCGACGAGCTGCGCGACCACGGGACGAAAAGCGTCCATCTGGCACATGACTCGGTGACGAGCTACCTCGGAGCGCTCGGTGACCGCACGGGCTGCGTGGTCGCGGCCGGCACCGGTGTGGTGACGCTCGCCGCCGGTGCGACGACGGCCGCACGCGTCGACGGCTGGGGCTGGATCCTCGGCGATGCCGGCAGCGGCTTCTGGATCGGCCGGCGCGCGATCGACATGGCGCTGAGGGCGTACGACGGACGCGGTCCCGCGACGGCCCTGCTCGATCTGGTACGCGCCGACTTCGGCGACCCGTCCTTGGCATATCTCACGCTCCAGGCCGACCCTCGTCGGGTAGCACGGACGGCGGCCTACGCGAAGCAGGTGGACGCTCTGGCGGAGACCGACGACGTGGCGGCACTGGTGCTGCGTGACGCCGCGTTCGAGCTGGTCACCTCGGTCACGACGGCGCTCCGACGTGTCGACGGAAGCGTCGACGACCCGGTGTGCGTGCTCGGCAACGTCTTCCGCAGCGCCACGCTGGCTGCCGCCTTCACCGCGCGTATGGGAGATGTCGCACCGACTCACCCGATCGTTCCGGCACAAGGCAATGGGCTCGATGGTGCCGACCTGCTGGATCAGCTCGCCACGGGACTCGCCCACCTCGTCGACATCGCGACGGTGTAGCGACGAGGGTCTAGTCCGTGTCGCTCACGCCGGACGTCGACAGCGACTCGTAGCCGTAGATCTCGGCGCCGTTGGCGGCGATCTCGGCGGCGGCGGCCTCCCGGTCCTGGACGGCGGCCTGGACCGCGGCGTTGGCCGACGCGTACAGGCCCGGCGACAGCTGGGCGCCCGGCTCGCACGAGAACGGCTGGCCGAGGGCGGGCCCGAACTCCTTGCCGCCGAAGACCTCAGCCTTCACGAAGTCGTAGTACGCAGCCTCGCGAAGAGTGTACGGGTTGTTCGCCGCACACCGGGCCACGAAGTAGCCGACGACCTCGCTGAACGTCTCCGACGACGAGCCGCCGTACGAGCCGAAGCGGCCGTTCTTCGCGTACAGGGCGGAGAAGTCGGCCCAGTACGCCGGGTTCGTCGAGCGGTCACGCGAGTAGGCGTGGGTCACCTCGTGGACGAAGAGCCGGGACACGTGGCCGGGATCCGTCTGGTAGTTCGTGAGCAGCTGTGGGAAGTCGAGGCTGACGGCGTCCGCCCTGGTAAGGCCATAGTCGCCGGCCACCCATCCGCCGATCGACGTCGCGTACAGCTCCAGCACACCCGCCTTCGCGTGGAGCGTGTCGAGGTACGGGGTGCAGCTGATCGCATCGAGGGTGCGCCAGATGACCGCGACGATCGGCCGGTACGTCTCGTCGGTCCAGTACTTCCCCGTGAGCGTGAAGCCCCAGTTCGCCTCGATCCCGGACTGGAGCGCAGCCAAGGGCAGCGCCGCGTCGTACGGGTGAATGGCGGTGCACGCGTCGGGGATGACCACCGGCTCGTCTGCATGCGCAGGTGCCGGGACAAGGGAGATCGCGAGTACGGACAGCGCCACGATCACGACACGTACAACGCGCGCGAACACCGAGGCACCTCCAGGAACGTGTGTCTTCCTGAGACTCTCTCAGCAATCGCTCATGTGGTCAAGTTGGTGAGCGGAACTCAGCTGGACTCGGCCGCGTGCCTCATCCGGGGGGTCGACACGACGTCGAGGAAGGCCGCGAGACTGGTGAAGAAACGGCGTCCGTCGGCGTTCGACGCGGCGCCATCGTCCACGCTGTACTCGGGGTGAGCCATGAGCCCCACGACGTTGCCGCGCTCGTTCGTGATGCCGGCGATGTTGTGCGTCGACCCGTTCGGGCTGACGCCCACGTAGCGGAACACGACCTGGTCGGACGACTCGAGCCGCTCGAGGACCTCAGGGGTCGCGATGTACGAGCCGGACCCGCTCTTGAGCACGATCGTGATCTCTTCACCGCTCTCGAACTGGTTCGACCAGACCGTGTCCTTGGTCTCGACCCGCAGGCTCTGCTCGGCAGAGATGAACTCGCCGGACGCGTTCGTCGTGAGCGCCCCGGGCAGGAGTCTCGACTCGCAGAGGATCTGGAAGCCGTTCCCGATGCCGAGCACCGGGAGCCCCTCGCGCGCCTGGGCGATCACCTCGGTCATCACCGGGGTGTGCCGGGCGAGCGCGCCGGGCCTGAGGTGGTCGGAGAATGACGCGCCGCCAGGAAGGACGACCGCGTCGATCCCGTCCAGCGAGTCGCTCATGTGGGTCAGCGTGACGGGCTCGCCGCCGACCGCATGAACGGCCTTGGCGACGTCCGACGCGTCAACCGTTCCCGGGAACGTGACGATGCCGACCTTCATTCGCCTTGTCCGCCCGTGTTCTCGGCGTCGCTCGCCTCAGCCGGCGCTACGTCCTCGGCCTGGTCCGCGGGCATCTCGTGCTCGTGGTCGTCGTGCTCGTG
>DAIPZP010000011.1:3601-9160 GCA_036782155.1 Propionibacteriaceae bacterium | reverse complement strand
CTACGTCCTCGGCCTGGTCCGCGGGCATCTCGTGCTCGTGGTCGTCGTGCTCGTGATCGGCGTGATCGTGGTCGTGACCGGCGTGATCGTGATCGTGATCGTGATGATCGTCATCGAAGTCGTAGTCGTCGTCGAAGTCGTCGTGGACCAGCGACACCTCGAAGTCCTCGACCTCGGTGTTGACGAGAAGCTCCTCGGCCGCCTTGCGGACCTCGTCGACCCGCTCCTGGGTCAGCTCGCCGTCGAGGACGACCTCGAAGCGCTTCCCCTGACGCACGGTGAACCCCTCGTGCCCGAGCTGCTTCAGCGTCTCGGAGATCGCCGCGCCCTGCGCGTCGGGGATGTCCTCGCGGAGCATGACGTCGACGATGAACGTCCACTGCTCCACCTCGGGAGTCTCCGCGGCAGGCTGTACGTCCTCGGCCGCGGTCTCGGCGACAGGCTGTACGAACTCGGCAGGCGTCTGTGCCACCGGCTCGGCATCTTCGGGCGTGTCGAGAGGGGCCGACGGTACGACCTGGGCGCCGGTGAGGCGCTCGTACGTGCCGGCGTAGGTCTGCGAGAGATTCGTGACGACCTCGTCGGGAAGCTCAGGGGCGGGCTGACCGGAGTCGGGGCCCCACCCGGAGTCGTTGGTGATCCAGTCGCGGAGCTGCTGCTTGTCGAGCGACGGCATCTCTGTGCCCGGCGCGTACGAGTCGGCGGCCCAGTAGCGGGAGGAGTCAGGCGTGAGCACCTCGTCGGCGAGGACGAGCGTTCCGTCGGCGCGCCGGCCGAACTCGAACTTCGTGTCCACGAGCACCAGCCCGTGCTCACGAGCGACGCGCTCCGCGCGTACGTACAAGCGAAGTGACGCGCGGCGCAGCTCGAGAGCTGTCTGCTCACCGACCATATCGACGAGCTGGCCGAACGTGATGTTCTCGTCGTGACTGCCCTGCGGCGCCTTCACCGCGGGCGTGAAGATCGGGCGCTCCAGGCGCTCGCCGCGTTGCAGGCCCTGGGGCACGTTCAGCCCGGCAACGGTGCCCGACTGGCTGTACTGGGTCCACGCCGATCCGGCGAGGTAGCCACGGACGACGCACTCGACGGGAATCATGTCCAGCTTCTCCACGACCAGGGCGCGGCCGGCGACATCCGGCGGCACGTCCGTGCTCACGAGGTGGTTGGGCATGATGTCGCCGAGCTGGGTCAGCCACCACGTCGTCAGTTGCGTCAGAACGGCGCCCTTGCCGGGGATCGGCGTCGGGAGGACGTGATCGTAGGCGGAGACACTGTCGGTGGCCAGCAGCAGAAGCTGGTCGTCAGGAAGTGCGTACAGCTCCCGGATCTTGCCGGAGTGCACGAGGGGCAGGGTGGTGCGAGTGCTCGACACGCGATCAGTCTAGGGTGAAAGCGTGCGCACGTCCCTCGTCTCTGTCGACGTGCTCGCAGTTCGTCGAAGAGGTGGGGACGTCGAGTTCGCCACGTACCGCCGGACGACCGAGCCCTTCGATGGGCGATACGCCCTTCCGGGGGTCCTCCTGCTCGAAGGTGAGCGGCTCGAAGCAGCCGGCCGACGGGCCCTCGCCACGAAGACCGGGCTCACCACATCGACCATCGGACAGCTCGTACTCTTCGACGAACCGAGCCGCGATCCGCGCGGCGCAACGCTGTCCGCGACGCTGTGGGCTGTCGCCGACGACGACTCACCGACCGTCGAATGGCGGCCCATCGGCGACCCGGGCACGCTCGCGTTCGACCATGCGGAGATCGTGTCGTTCTGTCAGCCGATGATCGCCGGGCTGCTGTGGAGCGACCTCCCGTTCACGAGGGCACTCATGGGCGAACGGTTCACCGTCGGTGACGCTCTCGCGACCACCGCGGCGCTGAGCGGCGACATGCCCGACCGGGGGAACCTCAACAAGAAGCTGGCCACCGTCCCGGGGCTACGTCACGCAGGTTTTGGAGCAGGCCGCGGCCGGCCCTCCCAGTGGGAATGGCCGGCCGAGGTCTGAGGTCAGCGCACCTTGCAGGACGTCCACGCCTTCGTACCGGCGATCTTGGTCGCCACCTTCTTCGCGAGGTCTCCGTACGCGCCGCTCGACGCCTTGTCGAAGACTCCTGCGGCCGCGTCGAGGGTCGGCTGACCCGGAGCGGCGTTCACCACTGCCGTCAGATCCGTCTGCAGGGCGGCCGGCAGCTTCGACCACAGCTTGCCGTCACGCTTCTCGATCCTCGTCGCCACCCTCGTGGCCCTCTCGCCGTACGCACCGGTCGCCGCGTTGTCGAGGACTTTCTTCAGCGCGGCGTCCCGCTGCGCCCCCGCGGGTAGCTGCTTCGCGGCGGTGATGTCTGCACGGAGCTTCACGGGTACGCGCTTCCACAGCCAGGCGAGGTGCTGCGCCGTCGTACAGGTCGAGGTCGATGGGTTCGTCGTGGGCGTCGCAGCCGGTACGGACTGAGGTGCGGTCTGGGCCATGGCCATCGGTACGGCGATCAGCCCCGCCACGGCGAGCACTGCGGCGGCGGCCCCCGCCTTGAGGGAAGTCTTCATGTTCGTGTCCTCTCGACATCGCCGGGGTCATCCCGGCACATGAGGACGGTGACAGGGCCATGTCAGCGCACGGTGGCCGAAGTGTTCGAGGAATGTCAGAAGGCGGCCGCGCTCCCCGCTGACACCGGTCGGGGGCTGTTCAATGGAGCCATGCAGCCCGGATTGGTGGTGGTCGTCGAGGACGACCCGGCGATCGCCGACATCCAGCGTCGATACCTCTCGGCGGCAGGCTTCGGCGTACACACCGAACGCGACGGGCGTGCGGGCCTCGAAGCGATCCGCCGGCTGCGTCCGGTTGCCGTTGTGCTGGACGTCGGACTCCCCAGCCTCGACGGCATCGAGATCTGCCGCACGCTCAGGGGCGAGAACGACTGGACGCCAGTGCTGTTCGTCACGGCTCGCGATGACGAGGTCGACCGCGTCCTCGGTTTGGAGCTGGGCGGCGACGACTACCTCACCAAACCGTTCTCGCCGCGCGAGCTCGTCGCACGGATCAAGAGCGTGCTGCGACGCCAGTCCGGTCCCCCGGCGCCCGTCGTGGCCCTCGGCAGGGTCCGTCTCGACGAGACGCGCCGCGAGGTACGGGTCGACGACGCGCCCGTGTCGCTCACGGCGACCGAGTTCGACCTTCTGGCCAAGCTGATGTCGTCGCCCGGGCGCGTGTTCACGCGCGAGCAGCTGCTGAGCTCGGTCTGGGGTCAGGCTGACTACGGAGGCGGCCGTACGGTCGACGTCCACGTCGCGCAGGTGCGGTCCAAGCTCGGGGACGCGTGCCCCATCGTCACCCGTCGGGGCGTCGGCTACACCGCCGAGGAGTCTCGTGAGTAAGCCACCCGCCTCGCTACGGCGCCGCGTCACGCTGGTGATGCTGGCGATCGTGGCCGTGGCCGTCCTGGTGACCGGCGCCATCACCGTGCCGCTGACGCGTACCTCGACCGTCCAGGGCGAGCAGGAGCGGCTCAGTGCGCAGGCGGATCTGCTCGCGTCGCTGGACCGACTGCCCACCCGTCTCACGGCGGCGAACGCCCTCATCAACGGCACACGGTTCGCTGTCGTGGAGTCGCCACCGAACGGCCGGGCCACGGGCGCGGCAAACTCGTACCTCACGGCCGAGGTCCGGGCCGCACTCTCCGCCAGAGGGACGTATTCCGGAACCATCCAGGGGACGCTCGGCAGGGCGCTGGTCGAGGCTCGGGCCACGACGGCGGGTCCGTGGATCGTGTCCGTACTGCCCGTCACCGAGCTGGGCAATGCCCTCGACAAGGCGACGCGACGGCTGCTGCTCGGCCTGCTCGTGGGCCTCCTCGTGGCAGGGATCGCGGCGCTCAGCCTGGCGCGGTGGCTGACCAAACCGTTGACCGAGACCGCCCATGCCGCCAGGAAGCTGGCCGCCGGCGAACGTGGCGTGGCGCTCCCGGCGCCGGCGTCGGCCGAAGCCGCCGAGCTCACGGCCGCCCTGTCCGCGCTGGACCGAGCGCTCGCGACGAGCGAGGGCCGGCAGCGCGAGTTCCTGCTCTCCATCTCGCACGAGATGCGCACGCCGCTCGCCGCGGTCCGCGGCTATGCAGAGGCATTGTCGGACGGCATGATCTCCGAGGACGAGCTGCCGCAGGTCGGCCAGACGCTCGTGCGTGAGACAGAGCGCCTCGACGCGTTCGTCAGGGACCTGCTCGAGCTGGCACGGCTCCAGGCGGACGACTTCACGATCCATCCGGTACCCGTGGAGCTCGGCACTCTCCTCGACCATGTCCGTACCGCCTGGTCGGCCAAGGCGACGACGCTGCAGGTCTCCCTCACCGTCGGCGGCGCCACGCCGGCGCCGGTCGTGGCCGACCCACAACGACTACGTCAGGTCGTCGATGGCCTGGTCGAGAACGCCCTGCGGGCGACGCCCGCGGGAGGCCGTGTGAGCGTGACCGTACGGCGTGGGGCCGGCACCTTCGTCGTCGACGTGAGCGACACGGGCCCGGGGCTCGCCCCGGAGGACCTCGACGTCGCGTTCGATCGCGGGGCGCTGCACGCGAAGTACCGTCAGACGCGAGCGGTCGGCACGGGCCTCGGCCTGTCGATCGCCGCCCGGCTCGTCGCGCGGATGGGCGGCAAGCTCACGGCAGCCAACGGACAGTCCGGAGCGGTGTTCACGGTGAGCCTGCCCACCGCCTGATTCCCGAAGGGATCAGCGCGCAGACGCGTACGACCAGGTCCGTGTGGAACTCGGCCGCCGATCCGCCGTAGCGGTTGCGGTCGGGGTGGAGGTGCTGGCTTCTGTGCCCTTGCGGGAGTACGTACGGGCCGCCGTCGGCGTGGCAGTGACCGTCGGGGTCGCTGACCTCACGACAGTCGTTCTCGTGGCCGGCTTCGGCGTCGCTGTGGCCGTGGCCGAGGCTGTGGGCGCCACCGTCCAGTCCCTGGTCGCACGGTGGGTCGGCGTCGCGGTGGCGGTCGTCGTCTCGGCGGGCCGCGGGGTCGCTGTGGCGGACGGGCACCCGGTCGGACACGGCGTGGCCGTCTCCGTCACAGTCGGCGTGGAGGTCGCGGTCGGGCTCGAGGTCTCGGTCGGGTGCGGGGTCCGCGTGGGAGTCGGCACGCCCGTGCTCGACGGCACCCACGTGGGCCTCCAGGTCGGAGTCGGCGAGGCGGTCTGGGTCGAAGTGGGCTCAGCCGTCGGCGACGGCGCAGCGGTCTCACTTTGAGTCGGCGTAGAGGTCTCGCTCGGGCTCGAGGTCTGGCTCGGGCTGGGGGCGGCGGTCTCGCTCGGGCTCGGGGCAGCGGTCTCGGTCTGCGTCGGCACCGCGGTCTGCGACGGCGTGCCGCTGTCCGACGGAGCCGGCGTCCCCGGGTCGGTCGTGATCGGTTCAGTAGGGGCGGCGGTCGGCGACGGAGCCTCTGTCGAAGGCGCTGTTGTCGGCGGCTCGGTCACAACGACCACTCCGGCCTCATGGACGGTCACGTCCACGGCCGCGGCATCCTGTGACGACGACACTGCAGGAGGTGTCGGCGCGGGGGGAAGCGTGATGGTCGGCTGG
>DAIPZP010000011.1:0-3501 GCA_036782155.1 Propionibacteriaceae bacterium | reverse complement strand
GGACCGTCGACTGGACCGTCGGCGCGCTGGAGGGCCCGGGGGCTCCCGTCTGAGGGATCGGCGCGTTCGGAAGCTGCTTCGCGGTGGGCGCCGCAGAATTCTGGCTGTGGGACGTGGCGGAGACGACGACCGCCGCGTCGGTCTGAGGCCTGGACTGGAACGTGGCCAAGGCGACGCTGGCCCCCATGAGGATCGCGCCGATGCCAACGGCGCCCCCGACCGCCCAGACAGCCCGGAACCGGGTCGGGGTGGTGGACGCTCCGCTCGCGCCAGAAGATTTGTTCGCGCCATTCGGCGATGTCGTGCTCATGGATGTCCCCTCCGTCCCAAGATCGGCGGAGACGGCAAACACACACGTCCCCGCAAACGCCCACGGCCACTCAAACCTCTATCGAGGTCCACATGTCAGCGAATGAGAACTTCCTCATGAGGTCTTGCCATCGACCGAAGAACTCTTGAGCGCGAGACTGGGGCCATGGACAACCCGGCGGTCACCCTCCGCGCCCTCGCCAACGTGGTGAACTTCAGCACGTTCGCAGGGATAGCGATCGCGCGGGTCGGCCGCGCGCGCATCGTGCACGGGCCGAGGGGCCTGTGGTACGCCGAGGGCTACTCGCTGCCGTTCCCGGTCGCGGGGGCATTCACCGTCGGGAACGTCATCATCACGCCGCGGTCGATCGCGGAGATCGGGGAGTCGGCAGTCGCACACGAGGAGCGCCACACCTGGCAGTACACCGTGTGCGGGACGTTGTTCATGCCGCTGTACCTGGTGGCGATGGGCTGGTCGTGGATCCGTACCGGCGACCGGGCCTCACGCAACGTCTTCGAACGTGCGGCGGGACTGTCGGACGGTGGCTATCTCGACGTGCCGTTGCGACCTCTGGGCAGCCTCTTCCGGCAGCGCGTCAGCGGTTGAGGTCGATCCCGAGTCGTGACGCGGACCGGTTGCGACGACGTTCGTCGCGCAGCCGGCGCAGCCGCTTCACGAGCAGCGGGTCGACAGCCAGCGCCGCCGGATTGTCGATGAGAGCGTTGAGCACCTGGTAGTAGCGCGTCGGCGACATGTCGAAGCTCTCGCGGATCGTCTGCTCCTTGGCCCCCGGAGAGCGCCACCAGGTGCGTTCGAACTCGAGGATCTCGGCATCGCGGGCCGATAGCTCGGACCCGGCAACCTGGGTGGCGGACAACGTCATGGCCTCATGCTAACCCCGGAATCACACTCGTGTCATTCCCTGTTCGACGGCTGTGAATCCACCCTGCGGAGTTCGCCGACGAGCGGGGGCGGCGAAGTACCGGATAACCGGGGGTTAGGGTGGACCGCGATCCGATAGCCCCCAACCCGCGAGGAATGATGCAGAGAATCGAAGGCCGAGCCCAGCACTACGCGTGGGGCTCCCCGACAGCGATCCCTGGACTTCTCGGTCTTCCTGCAACCGGCGAGCCGTACGCGGAGCATTGGCTCGGAGCTCACGAGTCAGCACCTTCCCTCGTCGGAGGTGCTCCCCTCGACGCCCTGATCGCCGACCACGGCGAAGAGATCCTCGGTGCCGCGACGAAGAAGCGCTTCGGAGCGCGGTTGCCGTACCTCATGAAGCTGCTCGCCGCCGATCGCCCCTTGTCGATCCAGGCTCACCCCAACCGCGAAGAGGCGGAGGCGGGGTTCGCTCGGGAGAACGAGGCCGGCGTACCGATCGACGCGCCTGAGCGCACGTACCGCGATGCGTGGCCCAAGCCGGAGGCCCTGATCGCCGTCACCCCGTTCATCGGGCTGTGCGGCTTCCGTGACCCGGTCCGTACGGTCGATCTCATCGAGCGCCTCGGCGTCGCCGACGAGCTCAGCAGCGTGATCACGCCGCTGACGCAGCGCAAGGGCTCAGCCGCGCTGGCACAGGTCTTCCTCGACGTGCTGAGCATCGATGGCGACCGCCTGCGCCGCGTCGATCTCGTGGTGGATGCCGCTGCGGACCACACTGAGGACGACGCCGAGCTGGGTGATCTCGCGCGGGCACTGGTCCAGCTCGGGAACGCCTTTCCGGGTGAACGCGGCATCCTCGCCGCGCTGCTGCTGAACATCGTCAACCTCCAGCCTGGCGAGGGCATGTTCCTGGGAGCGGGCAACATGCACGCGTACCTGCACGGCGTCGGCATCGAGGTCATGGCCAACTCCGACAACGTCCTGCGCGGCGGCCTGACCAGCAAGCACATCGACGTCGACGAGCTGATGAGGGTCGTACGGTTCAAGGCCGAGGAGCCGACGCTCCTGCCGGTCGAGGCCGTGGGGGCCCGCACGTACCACTACGGCACCCCGGCACCGGAGTTCAGCGTATGGCGCATCGACCCGGGCGAGGTGCCTGTACCCATCCCGGGGAGCGGCGCACGCATCGGGCTGGTCCTCGAGGGAAACGCCCGCATCACGGTAGGCGGGGAGACGCTCGACCTGAACCGCGGCGAGTCCGTACTGCTCTCAGCCGGCGACTCCGCGACCGTCGCGGGCACCGGGGTGCTGTACGTGTCGGGCCCGGGCATCTGAGCCGGACGGCTTGGCGTCGCGGACGCTAGATTTGGTCCGCGCCCTTGTAGCTCAGCGGTAGAGCATCCGCCTTGTAAGCGGAAGGTCGTGGGTTCGATTCCCACCGGGGGCTCTTGTGCGCGGTTATCCCGCCGGCTACCTAGACTTCGGTGCGCTGCCGGTCAGCGTTGCTCGAACAATGCATCGGGGTTGGGCAGATCATTGAAGTGGGTGAAGGTTCCAACGTCTGCGATCTCCTGGGCAGCCTGCCGGAAGCTGAACCAGGCGACGCGAGCGAGCGTGCCCCCCACGCTGATCCGGCGTACTCCCAGCGCGGCAGCCTCCGCGACGGTGATGAACGGGGTATGGATCAGCAGGTTCACGGGCTTGGGTGCCACCGCGGCCACAATGGCGGAGACGTGTTCAACGGTGTCGATCCGCGGGGCGTAGAGGCAGTCCGCACCGGCTTCGGCGTACGCACGGAGCCGTAGGATCGTGTCGTCGATGTCAGGGCGGCCGACTACGAACCCTTCCGAGCGGCCGGTGAGCACGACGCCCTTCCCGGTTTCGTCGATCGCTGCTCGCGCCGCGCGCACCCGTTCGACCGCCAGTTCGAACGAGAACAGTGGATCAGCCTCGTCGCCGGTGGAGTCCTCGATCGACAGTCCCGCGATCCCGGTCGCCACAGCACGCTTCACGTTTGCGCCGACTTGCTCTGGGTCGACGGCGTAACCGCCCTCGAAGTCCGCGTTCACCGGCAGCGACACTGCATCGACGACGGCTCTCAGATGCTCCAGTGTCTCTTCCAGCCCGACCCCTTTGTCGGCCCGACCTAGCGTCCAGGCGAAGCCGGCGCTCGTCGTAGCCAAGGCCCGGAAGTCCATCTGCTCCAGGGCCACCGCGCTCCCGACGTCCCACGGATTCGGCATGACGAAGCAACCCGAGGAGTGCAGGCGGTGAAACTCAGCGACCCGCTCGTCATGCACGCTCAT
>DAIPZP010000010.1:0-14827 GCA_036782155.1 Propionibacteriaceae bacterium | reverse complement strand
GTGGGCGCAGGGGGACTCGAACCCTCGACCCCTTCCTTGTAAGGGAAGTGCTCTAACCAACTGAGCTATGCGCCCGTGCGTGCGCCTCTCGGCGTCCAGCCAATTCTGCCAGACCGCCGTGCGGGGTGTGACCAGGGCGGCTCGCTTGGAGCATTCAATGCTCCAGTCCCGCGTTCGGGTCGTTATGAGGACAGGGAGGATGGCTGGCCAGTTCCACTTCCGTGTTCCAGAGGTTGTCAGCTCGCTGTGGGCGCTCGTAACCTCCAGAACACGGAAGTCGCGCGCATCGGCCGGGGCGAGGGCCTTCATAACCTCCGCAACGCGGGACTCGAGCCCCCAGAGCCCGAGTCAGCGGCGGACGACGCCCTTGGGGCGTACGAACTTGTGGCAGGACCACGACTTCGAGACCGACACGGATGTGGTGAGCGCGAGACCAGCGGTCACAGCGCCCTCCTGCAGATCGGCCGAGCTGACGTGACCGGGCCGACCGACCTTCGGGGTCAGCAGCCACAGCACGCCACCGTTCGACAGGTCGCGTAAGGCGTCGAACAGTCCGTCGACCACATCACCGTCGTCCGAGCGCCACCACAACAGGACCACGTCGACGGCCTCGTCGGTCTCCTCGACCAGATCACCGTCGACGGTGTCCATCACTTCGCTGCGGAAGCTCTCGTCAACGTCGGAGTCCCAACCGAGCTCCTGGACGATGAGTCCAGGAGCCAAACCGAGCATTCCACCCACTGAAGTGTTTTCCGTGACCATGAGCGTATTTAGGCGTCGCCGCCGACCGAGCCGGAGCTGCCGGCGGTCACGTTGTTGATCTGGTACTTGGCGTACGCCTCGTTCGCGAGCTCCCGCGGTACGTCGCCGACCTCCGCCAGCTCCCGCAGGACGGCTACCACGATCGACGGTCCGTCGATCTTGAGGAAGCGGCGCGCCGCGGCGCGGGTGTCGGAGAAGCCGAAGCCGTCCGCTCCGAGCGCACGGAACGAGCCCGGCACATAGTTGGCGATCTGGTTCTGGACCTCGGTCATGTAGTCGGACACGGCAACGACCACACCAGGCTTGCCGGTGAGCTTCGCCGTCACGAACGGGACCCGGTCACCACCGTCGACGTAGTTCGCCTTCTCGGTCGCGATGGCGTCACGCCCGAGCTCGTTCCAGCTCGTCACGCTCCACACGTCTGCCACGATCCCGAAGTCCTTGAGCAGCAGCTCCTGCGCCTCCAGGACCCACGGCACACCGACGCCGGACGCCATCAGCTGCGCACGCGGCGCGTTGGCGCCGACGCCCTCCGCCGAGCCCTCCTTCAGCAAGTACATCCCCTTGCGGATGCCCTCGACATCGACGTTCTCCGGCTCCGCGGGCTGAGGCCTCGGCTCGTTGTAGACGGTCAGGTAGAAGATGACGTTCTCGGGGTTCTCCCCGTACATGCGCTCGAGGCCGTACTCCATGATCTGCGCGATCTCGTACGCGTAGGCCGGGTCGTAGTGGCACACCGCCGGGTTGCTCAGCGCCAGCAGCGGCGAGTGCCCGTCCATGTGCTGCGTACCCTCGCCGGTCAGCGTCGTCTTGCCCGCCGTGGCTCCGATGAGGAACCCCCGCGCCAGCTGGTCGGCGGCTGCCCAGAGGAAGTCACCCGTCCGCTGGAACCCGAACATCGAGTAGAAGACGTACACGGGGACCATCGGCACGCCGTGCGTGGCATACGAGCTGCCCGCGGCCGCGAACGCAGCGACCGAACCGGCCTCGTTGATGCCCGTGTGGTAGATCTGCCCGGCGGTGGACTCCCGGTAGGCGAGCATGAGCTCGTCGTCGACCGGCGTGTAGTTCTGGCCGTGCGGGTTGTAGATCTTGAGCGTCGGGAAGAACGAGTCCATGCCGAACGTTCGAGCCTCGTCGGGGATGATCGGCACCACATGGGCACCGAACTCCTTGTCGCGCAACAGATCCTTCAACAGCCGCACGAACGCCATGGTCGTCGCGATCGGCTGCTGTCCGGAGCCCTTCTTGACGCCCTCGTACGCGCTCGCGGCGGGCAGCGGGAGCTTCTTCGGCGTGTTGCGACGCTCGGGAAGGCTGCCGCCGAGTACCTTGCGGCGCTCGTTGGCGTACTTGATCCGCTCGTCGTCGGGACCCGGGTTGAAGTACGGCGGCAAGTACGGGTTCTCCTCCAGCACCTCCGAGCTGATCGGGATCTGGAGCCGATCGCGGAAGGTGAGCAGGTCGTCGATCGCCATCTTCTTCATCTGGTGGGTCGCGTTGCGCCCCGCGAAGTGGCTGCCAAGGAAGTAGCCCTTGATGGTGTGGGCCAGGATGACCGTGGGCGCACCGCTGAACGTGGTCGCCGACTTGTACGCGGCGTACACCTTCCGGTAGTCGTGGCCGCCGCGGCGCAGCGCCCAGATCTCGTCGTCGCTCCAGTCGGCCACCATCTTCGCGGTGCGCGGGTCGCGGCCGAAGAAGTTGTCGCGGACGTACTTGCCGTCGTTCGCCTTGAACGTCTGGTAGTCGCCGTCGACCGTCGTGTTCATGAGGTTGACCAGGGCGCCCTCGTCGTCGTCCTCGAGGAGGCGGTCCCAGTTGGAACCCCAGACGACCTTGATGACGTTCCAGCCCGCGCCGCGGAAGAACGCCTCGAGCTCCTGGATGATCTTGCCGTTGCCACGTACCGGGCCGTCGAGGCGCTGCAGGTTGCAGTTGACGACGAACGTGAGGTTGTCGAGAGCCTCGTACGCCGCCCACTGCAGGAATCCGCGCGACTCCGGCTCGTCCATCTCGCCGTCGCCGAGGAACGCCCACACGTGCTGCTGGGAGGTGTCCTTGAGCCCGCGGTTGTGGAGGTAGCGGTTGAACGACGCCTGGTAGATCGCGTTCATGGGGGCGATGCCCATGGATACCGTCGGGAACTCCCAGAACGACGGCATCTGCCGCGGGTGCGGGTAGCTCGGCAGGGCCTCGACCTTGCCGTTCACGACGTGGCTGTGTTCCTGACGGAAACCGTCCAGCTGGTCCTCGGTGAGACGGCCCTCGAGGAAGGCCCTCGCGTACATGCCGGGCGAGGCATGACCCTGGAAGAAGACCTGGTCGCCACCTCCGGGGTGGTCCTTGCCGCGGAAGAAGTGGTTGAAGCCGACCTCGTACAGAGATGCCGAGGAGGCGTACGTGGAGATGTGTCCGCCGACACCGACGCCCGGACGCTGTGCGCGGTGCACCATCATCGCCGAGTTCCAGCGCAGAAGCCGGCGGTAGCCGCGCTCAAGACCTTCGTCGCCGGGGTACGCGGGCTCGATCGACTTCGGGATCGTGTTCACGTAGTCGGTCGCGGTCAGGGACGGCACGCCGATCTGCTTCTCGCGAGCGCGGTCCAGGAGGCGCAGCATCACGTAGCGTGCCCGGTTGCGGCCGCCCTTCTCGATCAGGCCGTCCAGGCTCTCGATCCACTCGCCCGTCTCGTCGGGGTCCGTGTCCGGAAGGTTCGTGGGCAACCCGTTGAGTACGGGGCCGCCCTCGTCGCGTGGGATCACCAGAAACCTTTCGTTGCACTGTCGCTGTGGGCAATCTTGTCATGTCCTGCGCCTGAGCCGTAGCCCGTGACGGCAAGCCGGACGACGCTCATCACGTCTCCGTCCATGCCATCAACTTCTCCAGCGGCCAGGTGTTCACGATGCGTTCGGCCGGGATCCCCATGGTTTGTGCCCGCTCGCACCCGTAGTCGAGGAACTCGAGCTGGCCTGGGGCGTGCGCGTCCGTGTCAATACTGAACAGGCACCCGATATTCCTGGCCAGCTCCAGGAGTCGGCTGGGAGGGTCCCGGCGCTCGGGACGCGAGTTGATCTCGACGGCGACGCCGAACTGCCGACACGCCTCGAACACGACCTCGGCGTCGAACCTGGACTCGTTGCGCAGGCCGCGCTCCCCCTCGACGAGCCGTCCGGTGCAGTGCCCGAGCACGTTGGTACGGGGATTCGCGATCGCGGCGATCATCCGGTGGGTCATCGACTCGGCGTCCTGGCTGAGCTTGGAGTGCACGCTTGCGACGACGAGGTCGAGGCTAGCCAGCGCGGCCGGCGACTGGTCGAGCGCGCCGGTGTCGAGGATGTCGACCTCGATGCCCTTCAGGACATGTACGGGAGAGGCCTCGTTCACCGCGTCGATCCGCACTCCCTGATCGGCGAGCCGTTCCGCCGACAACCCGTGCGCCACGGTGAGCCGCGGTGAGTGGTCGGTGATGAGCAGGTACTCGTGGCCGAGCATCGCCGCCGTGGCGACCATCTCCTCCAACGGTGCGCTGCCGTCCGACTCGTCGGTGTGGCAGTGGAGATCCCCGCGCAGCTGACTACGCAGTTCGCGCCCGGACGTCGTGAGGGGCCGGGCCGCAGCCCGTACCTTCTTGAGGTAGTCGGGGACGCGACCAGCCAGGGTCGCCTGGATGACCCCGGCGGAGCTGGGCCCGATGCCGGGCACGTCGGCCCAGCGTGTGTCCTCGCCGCGTGAGGCGTACTCCTCAGCAGGCATGTCGTCGAGGATGCGTGCGGCCGTACGGAAGGCCATGGACCGGCGCGAGTCGCTTCGCGATCGGTCGAGCCAGTACGAGATCTCGCGGAGCGCCGCTGCAGGCGAGGCTGGGACACGATCACTCGACACGGTTTTCACCCTACGCTGTGGCCCATGGCGAAGGCGGCTCCGACAGGACCGGCGCGGATGAGCGGACGGACGCTCATCCCTTCGTCTCGTTCCCGAACCGCCATCGTGCGCCGCCTGTCGGCACAGTCCGCGGTGATGACCACCGCCGTACTCGCCGAGATGGACGCCCGGCACTCCTGGTTCGGCGAGATGGAGGCCGAGCACCGCTCGTGGATCGGCATCGTCGCGCGTGCCGGCATCGACCTGTTCGTCGACTGGCTGGCCGACGAGGGCGAAGAGCCCGTCTCGCCGTCAGGGCTCTTCGATGCCGCTCCCCGCTCGGTGATGCGCCGGATCTCCCTCAAACAGACCGTCGAGATGGTCCGTACGACCGTCGAGGTCGTCGAGCAGACCGTGGCCCAGATGCCTCGCGGTGACCGCGCGGTGCTGTCGGCGGCGATCGTGTTCTTCAGCCGAGAGGTCGCCTTCGCTGCGGCAGAGCTGTACGCGACGGCGGCGGAGACCCGCGGCGCCTGGGACGCACGGCTCGAGAGTCTCGTCGTCGATGCGGTGGTACGCGGAGAGGCCGACGAGAACCTCGTGTCGCGCGCCTCGACGCTCGGCTGGCACTCGCCGGATGCGGTCGTCGTTGCCGTAGGTCTGGCCCCCGACGGGTCCGAGTCGGCGGTCGAACAGCTACGCAAGGCCGCCACCCGCGCAGGACTCGACGCCCTCGTCGCCACGCAGGGCGAACGCCTCGTCGTCGTCCTGGGTGGCGCGGCCCTCGTCGAAGGCGAGGGCCCGGTGGCCGTGGTCGGGCTCCTGCAGAGCTTCTTCGGGGACGCACCCATCGTTGTTGGCCCCGTGGTCGAGAAGCTGGTAGACGCGGGACTCTCGGCGCGAGCGGCGTTCTCGGGCATCCGGAGCGCCGCCGCGTGGCCCGAGGCGCCACGTCCGGTCTCCGCGATCGACCTGCTGCCGGAACGTGCGCTGGCCGGCGACGGCCACGCGCGCCGCGCCCTCGCGCACGACATCTACCAGCCTCTCGAGCAGTCCGGCGGCGAGCTGCTCACCACGCTCGTCGCCTTCCTCGACCATGGTGGTTCCATCGAAGCGTCAGCTCGAGCGCTGTACGTGCACCCCAACACCGTCCGCTACCGCCTCCGTCGGATCCAGGAAGTGAGTGGGTACAACCCCACCGCGCCACGGGACGCCTATGTCCTGCGGCTTGCGGTCACGGTCGGCAGGCTCTTCGCATCCTGAAGCGTCGAAAGGGCCGCGTTTGTAGTATTCCCACAACGACGCGCCGAAGAAGTTCGTCGTGTCCGGTACTCAGTTTGCTGCATATTCACGAAACGATGAAGCCGTGCTCGCAATAGTCGCCCCGGGCCAAGGCGCCCAGACCCCCGGATTCCTCGCTCCGTGGCTTGAACTGCCCACGTTCGCCACCCGTCTCGCCTGGCTGTCCGCAGTGTCCGGACTCGACCTGGCCCATTACGGCACCGAGGCCGACGCGGAGACGATCCGCGACACCGCGGTGGCCCAGCCGCTGCTCGTGGCCGCCGGGCTCACCGCCGTCCTCGAGCTCCTGCCGTCACCGTCCGAGGCGTTCCGGAAGGTCGGTGTCGTCGCCGGACACAGCGTCGGCGAGATCACCGCCGCTGCGGGCACCAACGTCATCAGCGTCGAGGCCGCCATGGTGCTGGTTCGGGAGCGCGGCAAGGCGATGGCGGCCGCCAGCGCGGCGTGGCCCACCTCGATGTCGGCCATCATCGGCGGAGATCGCGACGAGGTCATGGCCGCCATCGAGAAGTACGGTCTCACCGTGGCCAACGACAACGGCTCCGGCCAGGTCGTCGCGGGCGGCACCGCCGAGCAGCTGGCCGAGCTCGCAGCCAACCCGCCGCACAGGACGCGCATCGTGCCGTTGAGCGTCGCCGGCGCCTTCCATACCGTCCACATGGAGCCGGCCGTCTCGCAGATGCAGTCGCTGGTCAAGGCAGTCTCCACCAAGGACCCGCGCACCCGGCTGCTCTCGAACGCCGACGGCCAGGTGGTCCAGAGCGGCGCGGAGTACCTCCAGCGGATCGTTCGTCAGATCGCGACCCCCGTCCGCTGGGACCTCTGCATGGCCACGATGGCCGAGCTCGGAGTCACCGGTCTGCTCGAGCTACCGCCGGCGGGAACCCTGACCGGCATCGCCAAGCGCAACCTCAAGGGCGTCGAGCTGTTCAGCCTCAACACGCCCGACCAGCTCGACGAGGCCCGTGACTTCGTCGACAGTCACGCCGATGCCTCCCACTACGACCTGTCGACGACCCCCAGCTGGCGGCTCGTCGTGTCCCCCGGTAAGGGCCGCTTCTCCCGTGACGCTTCGATCAGCGTGGACGACACGCTCTCCCCGCACACCACCATCGGCGCAGTCAAGAACCTCCGCGACGAGATCCCGGTCGCGGCGCAGTACGGCGGCGTTGTCCTGGAGTGGCTCGTCGAGGACGATGACCCCGTGTCTCCCGGCCAGCCGCTGCTTCGTCTGCACCCGTCCTCAACCACTGTCCAGGAGGACCTCGCGTGACCGCTCCCCTCACCATCCGGACCGGACGCGCCGGCTCGCGGATCGCAGGTGTCGGCTCCTACCTACCGCGCCGCATCGTGACCAACGAAGAGATGTGCACGATGATCGACTCGAGCGACGAGTGGATCCAGCAGCGCACCGGCATCGTCGAGCGGCGCTGGGCCAGCGACGACGAGCCCCTCTCGTACATGGTCGCTGAGGCCTCCCGCCGTGCCATCGAGCACTCGAAGGTGTCGACGGACGACATCGACGCGGTGATCTTGGCGTCGGTGACACACCTCAAGTCCACCCCGGCACTCGCGCCCATCCTCGCCGCGGAGCTCGGGCTCAAGGATCCGGCCGCTTACGACATCTCCGCCGCCTGCGCCGGCTTCTGCTACGCGCTCGCCCAGGCCGACGCTCTCATCCGTACTGGTTCGGCGACGAACGTCCTCATCGTCGGCGCCGAGCGGCTGAGCGACCTCACCGACAAGAGTGACCGCTCCACCGCGTTCCTGTTCGCCGATGGCGCGGGCGCTGCGGTCGTCGTGGGCAGCGACACGCCCGGTGTCGGGCCGGTTGTCTGGGGGTCGGACGGCACACAGGCGGACGTCATCACCCAGACCGAGGATTTCCGCGACGCGGTGCCTGCCGGCCGCATGCCGACCGTGTACATGGACGGCAAGCCGGTGTTCCGCTGGGCCACGACGTTCATCGCCGACGCGGCGCGTGACATCCTCAAGCAGACCGGCATCGAGCCGGAACAGCTGGACGTGTTCATCCCCCACCAGGCGAACAACCGCATCACCGACTCGATGCTTCGCCACCTCAAGCTGCCCGAGCACGTCGTCGTGGCCCGCTCCATCAAGTACTTCGGCAACACGTCGGCCTCGTCCATCCCCATCGCGATGGACGAGCTGCTCAGAAGCGGCGAGGCCCACTCAGGACAGACAGCGCTCATCATCGGATTCGGCGCGGGGCTCGTGTACGCGGGCCAGGTCGTCGTCCTTCCGTAGCCCACCAGTTTTGCTTCACAGAAGACCCAACCAAGGAGAATAAACATGGCCACCACCGAAGAGATCCGCGAGCAGCTCGCTGAGATCGTCAACGACGTCGCGGGTGTCGCGGTCGAGGACGTGCAGCTCGACAAGTCGTTCACCGAGGACCTCGACGTCGACTCGCTGTCGATGGTCGAGATCATCTACGCCTGCGAGGACAAGTTCAGCGTCTCGATCCCCGATGACGACGCGAAGAACCTCCGTACCGTCGGCGACGCCGTCGCCTACATCGAGCGCGCTCAGGCCTGAAGTCCTGATCCTGCGGTGGCGGCCTTTTGCGGTCGCCACCGCAGCCCTCGACCCCGTCTCACCCGATCGACCCCTGCGAAGGACCATTCATGCGCACCGTCGTCATCACCGGCCTTGGAGCAAGCACTCCCCTCGGCGGTGACCTGCCCACCACGTGGTCGGCGCTCCTCGCCGGCACCAGCGGTGTCAGCGTCATCGAGGCCGACTGGGCCCAGGAACTGTCTACGCGGATCGCCGCGCAGGCCGCCGTCGACCCCGCCTCGGTGATGGACCGCGTCGCGGCCCGCAAGCTCGACCGCTCGTCGCAGTTCGCCATGGTCGCGGCGCTCGAGGCCTGGGCAGACGCAGGACTCGGGCTGGACGACGAGTCCACCGTCGATCCCGACCGTCTGCTCGTCTCGCTCGGCACCGGCATCGGCGGTCTTCACTCGCTGCTGGGCAACTGGGACGTCCAGAAGGAGAAGGGCGCGCGTCGGGTCTCCCCGCTCACCATCCCCATGCTTATGGCCAACGCTCCCGCGGCCAACGTCAGCCTGCGCATCGGTGCACGAGCCGGTGTCCACGCCCCCGTCTCCGCGTGCGCCTCGTCCAACGAGGCAATCGCTCTCGCGTTCGACCTCATCCGCCTCGAGCGGGCGGATATCGCCCTCGTGGGCGGGACAGAAGCCGTGATCCACCCGCTGCCGATGGCAGCTTTCGGGCAGATGCAGGCGCTGTCGCGTCGCAATGACGAGCCAGAAAAGGCCTCGCGTCCTTTCGATGTGGATCACGACGGATTCGTACTCGGCGAAGGCGGTGCGTGCATGGTCATCGAGACCCTCGATCACGCTAAGGCCCGCGGCGCGCGCATCTACGGCACGCTCGTCGGCGCCGGTACGACATCGGACGCCCGCGACATGGTCAGCCCCGATGCCCGCGGCCAGGTGATCGCGATGCGCAAGGCCCTCTACGAGGCGCACCTCAGCCCGGCGGACATCGCGCACATCAACGCTCACGGCACGTCGACACCCACCGGTGACCCTGTCGAAGCGGCATCGATCCGCGAGCTGCTCGGCGACGCCGTCAACGGATGCGTCGTCACCTCGACGAAGTCCATGACCGGCCACCTGCTCGGTGCGGCGGGTGCGCTGGAGACGATCGCGACCGTCAAGGCGCTCTACCACCACGTCGTACCGCCCACGATCAACCTCGACAACCCCGAGCCTGACCTGGGGATCGACATCGCGGCCAACGTCTCTCGGCCCCTGCCGGCAGGAGACCTGGCCGCCATCAACAACTCCTTCGGCTTCGGCGGCCACAACGTGTCCGTCGTCGTCTCCAACGAGAACGTCACTGCCGGGAGCGCCACATGACCTCGACCAAGGAGAGGCTCCCCCGCGAGCTCGACCCACGCAACCCGAACACCCGCTTGGCGGCGCTGTTCGACGACGGCCAGATGCATCTGCTCGGGCCTGACGACGACTCCGGCATCCTGGCCGCGGTCGGCCTCATCCACGGTGCCCGTACCGTCGCCTTCTGCTCGGACCCCACCGTCATGGGTGGCGCGATGGGCGTCACCGGCTGCGATGCGATCGTGCGTGCGTACGCGACGGCGATGAAGAACAGCCTTCCGATCGTCGGGATCTGGCATTCGGGCGGCGCGCGACTCGCCGAGGGCGTGCTGTCGCTGCACGCCGTGGGCCTGGTCTTCAACGCGATGACGAAGGCGTCCGGCAAGATCCCGCAGATCTCCATCGTCCTGGGCGCCGCCGCTGGTGGTGCCGCGTACGGGCCGGCGCTCACGGACATCGTCATCCTGGCGCCGGAGGGCCGCATCTTCGTCACCGGCCCCGACGTCGTGAGATCGGTCACGGGCGAGGACGTCGACCAGCTCCGGCTCGGTGGGCCTGACGTGCACGGCCGTCGCTCGGGCGTCGTACACATCGCTGCCGTCAGCGAGGCGGACGCGATCGATCGTGGCCGCAAGCTCGTGTGGTTGTTCGCCGACCAGGGCGAAGTCGAGGCTCATGTCCCCGACATCGACCTCAACGACTTCCTCCCCGATTCGAAGAAGCGCGCGTACGACGTCCACCCGCTCATCACCGGGCTCCTCGACGAGGGCTCGATCGTGGAGCTCCACGCCAAATGGGCGCCCAACCTCGTCGTGGGTCTCGGCCGCCTCGGCGGTCGTACCGTCGGAGTCGTCGCGAACAACCCGCTGCGTCTGGGTGGGTGCCTCGACTCGTTCAGCGCGGAGAAGGCGGCGCGGTTCGTACGGATGTGCGACGCGTTCGGCGTCCCGCTTGTCGTCGTCGTGGATGTGCCCGGGTACCTGCCCGGCGTCGGCCAGGAGTGGGACGGCGTCGTACGGCGGGGCGCGAAGCTCCTCCACGCCTTCGCCGAGTGCGTCGTGCCGCGCGTCACGCTCGTCACGCGCAAGGCGTACGGCGGCGCGTACATCGCGATGAACTCGCGCTCTCTCGGCGCGACCACGGTGTTCGCCTGGCCGGGCGCTGAGGTCGCCGTCATGGGCGCCGTGGCGGCCGTACGGATCCTGCACCGCCGCAAGCTCGCCGAGGTGCCCAGCGACCTGCTGGCCACCGTCGAGGCCGAGCTGGCCGCCGAGCACGAGCGGATCGCGGGCGGCGTCGACAAGGCCGTACAGATCGGTGTCGTCGACGAGATCATCGCCCCGGACGTGACGCGCTCCCGGCTGGCAAAGGTCATCCGTGACAACGACCACGGCTACCGCGGTGCGCACACCAACATCCCGCTCTGAGGTCGTCGTTCGGCCGGCCGTACCGGCGGATGCCGAGTCGATCGCCACGATCCACCACCTCGGCTGGACACGTACGTATCGAGGAATGCTGCCCGACACGTACCTCGACGCCCTCTCGTACGACGCCTGCCTCGCCCGCTGGACCAGCGCGCTGGTCGACGGCACGCCGCTCGACATCCTCGTCGCGGACCTGGACGGCCGCGTCGTGGGGTTCGTGACGGCGGGCGCCTCGGCTGATCCCGACGCGACAGCAGCTGGCGAGATCTGGGATCTGTGGGTCGACGCCGCCTCCCGATCTCAAGGCGTCGGGACGCTCTTGCTGGCCGCTGCGCTCGACCGACTGACCGTACGGCACCGGGCCGCGCTGGTCTGGGTTCTGGAGACCAACTCCCGAGGCCGCGGGTTCTACGCCCGAGAGGGAGGGGTGCGCGACGGAGTCAGCCGGACGCGAGCGATCCCCGGCGGGAGCATGACCGATGTCAGATACCTGTGGGACGTGCGCGGACGCTTGACCCGAGAACCTTCGACAAACGGATAGCCTGGCGCGGGCTTACCGAGAGGAAACCAAAGATGATTCAGTGGTGGCAAGCGATCCTTCTGGGAATCGTCGAGGGGCTGTCGGAGTTCCTGCCGATCTCCAGCACCGGTCACTTGACGGTCGTCGAGAAACTGTTCAAGTACCCCATCGACGACGCCGGGGTCACGGCCTTCACGGCCGTCATCCAGGTCGGGGCGATCCTGGCTGCCGTCTTGTACTTCCGACGCGACATCGTCCGGCTCGCGGTGGGGTGGTTCCGGGGGTTGTTCTCGAAGGAGGCACGGAGAGATGTCGACTACCGGCTCGGCTGGGGCGTGATCGTCGGCTCCATCCCGATCGCGATCGTCGGCCTGGCCTTGCAGAAGGTCATCGAGGGCCCCCTGCGCAACCTGTGGGTCGTCGCCGCTGCCCTCATCCTGTGGTCCGTGGTCCTGTGGTTCGCCGACCGCGCGTCCGTCCAGTCCGCCCCCCGCGGCACCCCCCGCGGCGAGGAGTCGATGACGGTGATGGACGCACTGATCCTCGGCGTGTGGCAGTGCGTCGCGCTCATCCCGGGCGTGTCCCGTTCCGGCGCGACGATCTCCGGCGGCCTGTTCCGGGGCATCGACCGTGTCACGGCGACACGCTGGAGCTTCTTCCTCGGCATCCCCGCACTGCTCGCCGCGGGTGGGTTCCAGGCGGTGAAGGCGTCCAAGAGCATCCACGAGACCGTGGGCTGGGGGGCGACAGCGATCGGTACGGTCGTGGCCTTCGTCGTGGCGTACGCGTCGATCGCCTGGCTGCTCCGCTTCGTGGCGCACAACCGGTTCACCGCGTTCGTCATCTACCGCGTCCTGGCCGGCCTCGCCGTCGTGGGCCTGCTCGTCGCCGGTGTCGTGACCGCGAGGTAGGCCCTCGATAGGGTCGAGTCATGCATACGCGCCAGGTCGGTACGTCGGGACTGCGCGTGTCCCGACTCGGCCTCGGCACGATGACGTGGGGACGCGACACGTCGGCACGCGACGCGGATGCTCTGTTCGGCGCCTTCCGTGCGGCTGGCGGGAACTTCGTGGACACCGCGGCTGCGTACGGGCACGGTGAGGTCGAGCGGCTGCTCGGCGCGATCGTCGCCAAGGCCGGCTGCCGCGACGACATCGTGCTGGCCACCAAGGCGGGCTTCGTCGCGCGTGACGGGGTGAGGGTCGTCGACACTTCGCGGCGGACGCTCCTCGACGATCTCACGGCCTCCCTGAAGCGACTCCGTACGGACTCGATCGACCTGTGGCAGATCCACGCGTGGGGCGAGGCGCCGATCGAGGAGACGCTGTCGGCCATCGACCATGCGGTCAGCGCAGGCATGGTGCGATACGCAGGGGTGTCCAACTTCGTCGGCTGGCAGACGGCGCAGGCGGTGACGTGGCAGAGAGCCGTCCCGGGACGAGCGCCGCTGACCTCGACGCAGGTCGAGTACAGCCTGCTCGCCAGGCGGGCCGAGGTGGAGATCCTGCCGGCTGTACGTGCGCTCGGGCTGGGCTTCTTCGCGTGGTCGCCGCTCGGTCGCGGGGTGCTCACGGGCGCCTACCGCACCGGCACGCCGCGCAACTCCCGTGGCGCCTCTGACCATCTCGGCTGGTTCGTCGAGCCGTACCTCGAGCCGCGCGCGGCCGGGGTCGTGGAGGCGGTGACCAAGGCCGCCGAAGGGCTCGATCTGACCCCGGCGCAGGTGGCGCTGCTGTGGGTACGCGATGCCCCGGGTGTCACCGCTCCCCTGCTGGGTGCGCGTACGGCCGGTCAGCTCCAGCCGTACCTCGACGTCGAGGACACCGAGCTCCCGCTTCAGATCGCCCAGGCCCTGGACGATGTGTCCGGTGGCCCGCACTACGGGCGTGGCGAAACGGGCACCGCATAAAGGGCTCGGAAATGTCCGAGGTGCATGGCAGGCTCAGGCCATGCCTGAGACCAAGGATCTCCTCGCTCGCTACCTGAGCGCTGCCCGCGAGGCCCTCGCATGGAAGCTCGAGGGACTGAGCGACTACGACGTACGACGCCCCATGACATCGACGGGCACCAACCTGCTGGGCTTGCTGAAGCATGCGGCGACCGTGCAGGCGGGCTACCTCGGCGACTGCATGGGCCGTCCGTTCCCCGACCCGCCGAAGTGCTTCGGCCCGGACGCCGAGGACAACGACGACATGTGGGCGCTGCCGGACGAGACCCGCGCCGACATCGAGGCTTTGTGGGCGCGCTCCTGTGCCCACGCCGACGCGACGATCGCGGCGCTGCCCATCGACGCGGAGGGACATGTGCCCTGGTGGCCGGCGGAGCGCAACCCGGTGACCCTGGAGTACGTGCTCGTGCACCTGCAGCACGACCTGTCGCGTCACGCGGGCCATGCCGACATCGTCCGCGAGCTGATCGATGGCAGCGTGGGTACGAGTGCGGAGCGCAGCAATCTCCCCGACCATGATGCCGACTGGTGGAGGGCGTACGTCGAGCGGCTCGAGGAGACGGCCCGGCAGGTGGTGGGGTGAATCGCATCCGCGTGACGAGGTTGCTATAGTCATCCGGGCTGGTGGAGACACCAGAGCACTCGTCCGGGTGGCGGAATAGGTAGACGCGCTAGCTTGAGGTGCTAGTGCCCGTAAAGGGCATGGAGGTTCAAGTCCTCTCTCGGACACACTGATGTATGGCTCTCTGACTACGTAAAACCCAATCTGGCAAGGACTTTTGTCCTTGCCGGGTGTGGACTCTGGTGGACAGAAGTGGCCCTGAGTGGCCATTCATTCCCCACGTATCCCCCACGACAGGCCGTGTGTGGGGAACGGTCCCCCAGCCGTGCCCGCCCTGCGATGTCCACCGGTCAGCCATGTCGGCCGTTACGGAGCGTGACGGGAGGGGCGCTTCATGGGTAGCCGACGCGCCACGCTCAAGCGTGGCTTCGGGGAGATCTCCCGGCTTCCGAGCGGACGATTCCGGGGTCGGTACACCGGTCCTGACGGGAACCGGCACAGCGCCCCGCTCACGTTCGTGGCCAGGATCGACGCCGAGGGTTGGCTGGTCGAGCA
>DAIPZP010000009.1:0-15836 GCA_036782155.1 Propionibacteriaceae bacterium | reverse complement strand
TCAGACCTCCAGATCGAGCGGGTTGGCCGGGCCGATGCTCTGGCGCGGGCCGGCAGGTGCCTTGGGTGGTTCGGTGGGAGCGTGGCCGAACTTCTCCTGCAAGAAGCGGCCGTGGGCGATGAGGGCCTGGGCGTCGGCCTGGAGCACCGCGTCGTACATCTTGTCGACCGTTGACCCCAGCAGGTCGAGCTGGTCGACGAGGATCAGCAGCGAGGTCTTCGCGCCCTCGATCGGCCGGCTGTCCGCCCAGTCGCGCGGCAGCCGCAGGTACGCGCTGAGCGCTTCCGGCAGGTAGTCGGTCGCGGTGGCCATCAACGAGTACTGCTCTGCCGAGTCCAGACCGGCGTTGCGCATGCGCGGCAATGTCTCGCGGAGCTTGCGGGTGACCCGATGCACGCGGCTCAGCACAGCAGGTGGAACCTGGCCGTCGGTCGCCAGCTGGTCGACCTTGGTGAGCGAGTCAGCGATGTCCTCGGGGGTCGGAGGCGCGTCGAGCGGAGCCTGCTGTGGTAGAGGCTCGGGCTGGTCGCCCTTCAGCCAGTCGAACAGACCCATCGAAGATCGGCGCTCAGTGCGCCACGTCGACGTTGAGCTCGGAGCCGGGGATGGTCGGCTGGCTGCGCTGAGCGCGGTCCAGGTAGTCGCGGGACTTCGAGACCTCGTTCTCCAGGACGCCGATCGTCTGGGCCATGTTGTCGAGCGCCCGGAGCTTGAACTCGTCGATGGAGTCCATGGTCGCGTAGATGTTCGCGAACGCGGACTTCAGCTGCTCGATGCCGATCGTCGAGGACGCGGCCTGCTCCTGGATGCGTGCGGAGTTCTCCTTGAGCATCTCCGACGTCTTCTGGATCATGTTCGACGTCGTCGTGTTGAGCGCCGTGATCTGGTCGAGGACCAGCTGCTGGTTGCCCAGTGCCTGAGCGACGATGACGGCCGTACGGAGAGCGGAGATGGTGGTCGTCGCCGCACGGTCGACACCCTTGATGAGCTCGATGTTGTTCTTGATGATGATGTCGATCGCCAGGTAGCTCTGGATCGAGACCGCGAGCTGCGTGAGCAGGTCCTGGTGCTTCTGGCGTACGTAGAACAGGACGTCCTGGTTGAGCTGTTTGGCACGGTCCGGGTCGGACATCTCGATCTCGGCGATGTTCGCGGTGAGCTTGGTGTCCAGCTGCTCGGCGATGTAGACGTACTGGTTCAGCCGCCCCATCGTCTGCCAGAGGTTCTGCTTCTCCATGTTGAGCGCCACGTTGTCGCGGGTCAGCTCGTCCTGGCCGGAGCGCAGGGCGTGGAGGATGGCGTTGAGGTGGGCCTGCGACGTCTGGTACTTGCGGAAGTAGTCCTGCATCTTGTGGCCGACCGTGAAGATGCCGAGGAACTTCTTTTCGCTGTCGCGGCCCGGATCGAGGTCCTCGACGGTACGACGCAGGTCGACCAGCGTCTGGCCCACCTTCGAGCCCTGCGTGAGGTTGCCCTCCTTGAGCGCCCTCACCGGGGTGTTGAGCAGCCGGTTCGACGTCTCGGCAGCCTTGCGGATGTCCGCGTCGCCCATGGACCGTACGGCGTCGGCCTGGGCCGCGAAGTCCGGCGAGCCGGTCTGGGCCTTGGTGATCGCCTGCATGAAGGAGTCGACCTTCTGGTCCAGCACCGGCACCTGGGCGGCGTCGACCTGCGGGGCCATCTTCGGCGCCTGGGTGGCGGTGACTGAGGCGACTGCGGGTGGGGCCTCGAGCGTGAGCGTCGCCGTCGCCGTCGGCGGCGTCAGCGGGGCGTAAGCGGCCTGGCCGGACTCGGACATGGAGCACCTTTCAAACGGAACGCACGTGCGTGCGACAGGTTCCGGACCAATGTACCGGTCAGGCGGAGCGCTGAGGATGGACCATTCCGTATCAACTCCCCGATTCCGCCCGGGGAAGAGAGGGTCCGTCGTCGGCCAGCACGTCCGCGAAGATGTCCCCGGAGTCCGCGACCCGCGCCAGCACGTCGTCGGGACGGAAGCGGAGCGCGTCGGGGGAGTCCGCTGCCGCCACTTCGTCCCAGGTGACGGGCGTGGCGACCCAGGGTTGTTCCTTGCCGCGCAGCGAGTACGCGCAGATCGTGTTCCGCGCCGCTTTGTTCTGCAGGTAGTCGATGTAGATGCGCTCGGATCGTGCCGACTTGGCCATCGTGGCGACGAAGAGATCGGGGTGCTGCCGGCTCAGCTCCGCGGCGAGCCGGGCCACGTACCGTACGACGTCCTCGGAAGGCGTCGGTTCGATGGGCGCGGACAGCTGGAGTCCCTTCGAACCGGACGTTTTCACGGACGCGATGAGGCCGTCGGCGGCCAGGCGGGCGGCGATGAGCAGGGCCCCCTTGCTGACGTCGACGATGGTCATCCCGGGGCCGGGATCCAGATCGATGACGCAGGTGGTGGCGCGCGGTTCCACGTCGGCTGCGAGCTGTACGGCGCCGTCGACGAGAGTCGTGTGCGCCACGGTCCACTGCGGCGCATGGAGCTCGAGGGCGGCGAGGTTCGCGAGGTAGACGAGCGTGGCCGGTTCGGTAGCGACGAGGTACTCGATGCGGCCCTCGGTTCCCAGGACGGGTTGTACGGACAGCCAGTCCGGTGCCCCGGCTGGCATGTTCTTCTCGAAGAACGGCTGCGCGTCGACGCCGTTGGGGAACCGCACGCGGGTCAGGCAGCGACCGGCGAGATGGGGGAGCATCGTGTCGGCGATCGCGAGGTAGTACGAGACGATCTCCGCCTTCGTGACGTGGCACGCCGGGTAGAGGACCTTGTCCAGGTTCGTCAGCGTCAGCGTCCGCTCACCGACGGTCGTCACGATGCTCTCTGCGGGCATGCGGTCACTGTAGATGGGGTGTCCACGTCTGCTCGGGAGGATCAGGAACCCTCCGGCGGGAAAAGCAAAGGGCCCCCGCCATCAGCGAGGGCCCTTCGTGAGGTGTGATTACAGGGCGTGGACGCGATCAGCCTGTGGACCCTTGGGGCCCTGCGTGATCTCGAACTCGACCTTCTGACCCTCTTCGAGGGTACGGAAGCCTGTGGTGTCGATAGCGGTGTAGTGGACGAACACGTCCTGATCGCCACCTTCTACGGCAATGAAGCCATAGCCCTTCTCGGCATTGAACCACTTGACGGTTCCCTGAGCCATACAACTTCTCCCGACTTGCTCGCTGAGATCGCACCTTGAGATCTCAGGCTGCTGGACACGGTCCGGACCTTCCCAAGCACAGCCCGGGCTGGAGCAGCGGTTATACCTTTCCATACTTATCGCTCAGTGGACAGCCTGGCGCGGAAGTGACTTTGCGAGTGTCGTGCAGGTGCTGCGCGGGGGTCGGCGCCTGACTACAACAGCACCACTTCCTCCCCCAGCGACGCTGTCAAGATCCGCTGCGGGTCGCGTACGTCAGTGGCATCTGTTTGCATGGACCCGTGACCTCCGCGAGCCGACCGAGCTACAGACTGCGTCCGTCGGCGCGCCAAGGTCTCGACAGTCCGGTGCTCACGCCCGAGCAGGAGGCAGTCGCCAGCCACCGAGGCGGGCCGCTGCTGGTGCTTGCTGGTCCGGGCACCGGCAAGACGACGACGATCGTCGAGGGTGTCGCCGGCTACATCGACGACGGGGTGCCGGCGGACGGCGTCCTCGTGCTCACGTTCTCGCGCCGCGCGGCGGTTGACCTGAGACGCCGGATCGCGGAGCGCCTCGGACGGTCCGTGGTGACGCCGCGCGCGATGACGTTCCACGCGTTCTGCTACGCGGTCGTGAGGCGCTGGTCCGACCCCGAGCTGTACGGAGCGGCGCCGCGGCTGCTGACGGCGCCGGAGCAGGAGTTCCGCGTACGGGAGGTGCTCGCGGGGCGATCGGCGAGCGACTGGCCACCGGAGTACGCACCCGCGTACGGCACCCGGGGGTTCGCCGGCGAGGTGCGCGGCGCGCTCGCGGCGGCGCGTCAGCTCGGCCTCGACGGCGACGTGCTCCGAATGTACGGGCAGGTCGCGGACCGACCGCAGTGGGCGTCACTCGGAGACTTCTTCGATGAGTACCTCGACATCCTCGAGCAGGAGCAGGTCCTCGACTACGCCGAGCTCGTCCATCGCACCCGGGTGCTGCTCACCGACCCCGAAATCCTTGCCCAGGTACGGCGATCGGCCGAGGTCGTCTTCGTCGACGAGTACCAGGACACCGATCCGTCGCAGGTCGGCCTGCTCCGCCAGCTCGTACCGCTCGGCGGGGAGATCGTCGTGGTCGGCGACCCGGACCAGTCCATCTACGAGTTCCGCGGCGCCCGGCCGAGGGGCATCCTCGACTTCCCCGAGCTGTTCCCCGACGCAGCCGGGGTGCCGGCACCCGTCGCGGCGCTGTCCCGCACGCACCGGTTCGGCGAGGTCCTCGCCGACGCGACCCGGCGGGTCTCAGCCAGGCTGCCGCTCCCGCGGCCACTTCCCGACGCGCTGCGCGAGGCGTTCCGCGAGCCTGCCATCCACCCGGGCACGCCGCCGGGCCAGATCGACGTCCTCACGTTCGACGACCCTGGCGCGGAGGCGGAGAACGTCGCCGACCTGCTGAGGCACGCCCACCTGCGCGACGGGGTCGACTGGGACGAGATGGCGGTGCTCGTACGGTCGGGGCGGCGTGACATCCCGCGTCTCACCCGCGCCCTCGTCGCCGGGGGCGTGCCCGTGGCGGTCGCGGGCGACGAGATCGTGCTGTCCGCCGCGGAGGCCGTCACGCCTCTGCTGCTGGCGCTGTCCGTGGTCGCCGACCCTCGCCGGCTCGACGGCGACTCGGCAGCGCGGTTGCTGCAGAGCCCGTTCGCCGGCCTCGACTCGATCGACCTGCGGCGGCTCGGACGGGCCCTTCGCGCACTCGACCGCGCGGAGTTCGGCGCGTCCGCCACGCCGGCATCCTCGAGCGAGCTCGTACGACAAGCCCTCATCGACCCGGACCTCCTGGCATCGCTGCCGCCCACGGAAGGGACCGAAGCGGTCGCGCACCTGGCGGCCTTGCTGGCCGACTGCCGGGACCTCGTGGACAAGGGCGCGACGGCGCATCAGGCGTTGTGGTGCCTCTGGTCCGGCACGGACTGGCCGGCACGGCTCCAGGCCCAGCTAGCGGCCGGGGGAGACCCCGCGGCGCGTGCCCACCGGGACCTCGACGCCGTGTGCGCGCTGTTCGACCTCGCCGAGCGGTCCGACGAGCTGTCGGGCGGCCGGGGCGTGGCGGGGTTCCTCGCCGAGGTTGCGGCGCAGGAGATACCCGCCGACACCGCCCGCGAGGCGACCGCCCGCCGTCGGGGCGTACGTGTCCTCACCGCTCACCGTTCCAAAGGCCTCGAATGGCCTCTCGTCGTCGTGGCCGGTGTCCAGGAGGGGATCTGGCCCGATCCGCGGCGCCGCGACACCATGCTCGAGACCGACCTGCTCGGCGACGACGGTCTCGTCGAGCCGCCGCCCCCCAGCGTGCGGCTCGCGGCCGAGCGTCGGCTGTTCTACGTGGCCTGCACGCGCGCCACCCGCAGGCTCGTCGTGACGGCAGTCGCAGGGACCGATGGCGAGGGCGACCAGCCGTCGCGGTTCCTCGATGAGCTGGGCGTTCCTGTACGGGCCGTGCCTGGCCGTCCCCGTCGCCCGCTCACCCTTGTGGGACTGGTCGGTGAGCTCCGCCGAGCTGTCGCAGATCCTGCCGAGCACCCGGCGATCAGAGCTGCTGCGGCCCAGCATCTCGCGACACTCGCCGACGAGGTCGACGAGGTCGGGCGACACGTCGTACCCGCCGCCGACCCAGCCCGCTGGTGGGGCCTCGCCGAACGCTCCACGGGACGCCTGGTCAGGCGCGACGGGGAGCCGGTGGCCTTGTCGGGCAGCCAGCTGGGCACGCTGCTCGGCTGTCCACGTCAGTGGTTCTTGCAGCGCCGGGCAGGGGCGGACCGGCAGCGGACGTCGGCCGCGGGGTTCGGGTCGGTCGTTCACGTCCTCGCGGAACATGCGGTCGCCGAGGGGATCAGCCCGACCGAGCTCGGCGCCCACCTGGAAAGGATCTGGGACCAGATCCCGTTCGACGCCGTCTGGTTGTCGGCATCCGAGCGCGCGGAGGCTGACGAGTCGCTGGAGCGCCTTGCGGGCTGGATCGAGGCGCGCCAGGGACGGAAGGTGCTGGGAGTCGAGGTGCCGTTCTCCGTGCAGGTGCCGACGGTGGGCCAGCCTGTGACCCTGACCGGCGTCGTGGACCGTCTCGACCTGGGCGCCGACGGACGACTCGTGATCGTCGACTTCAAGACGGGCCGCCACGTGCCCACGCAGGGTGAGGCCGAGTCGCTGGAGCAGCTCGGCGCCTACCAGCTCGCCGCGCAGCTCGGCGCGTTCTCGGATCTGGCCGGCGACGCGGGCGTGGGCGCGGCCGAGCTGGTCTACCTGCGCAAGCAGGACGGCCAGCAGCCGTACCCGAAGGTGCTCCAGCAGCCGTCGATCGCCGACGTGCCGTACCTCAAGGAGGAGCCGTCGGTCGCGGTCCTGGACGACGACGGCCGCCGAGCCGTCGGTCGGCAGGCCGACCACCCGACCTGGGTGCACCATCGCCTCGAGACGGCGGCGCGCGTGCTGGCATCCGACCGGTACGTGGCCACCGTCGGTCCGTCCTGCCGCTACTGCCCGTTCCAGTCGAGCTGTCCCGGGCGCGGCGAGGGAAGGCAGGTCGTCGAGTGAACGGCACGGTCACCTCCCTGGCTGCCTGGCGTACGGCCCGTCGCGAGGCCTCGATCAGCACGCCCGGCGAGCTCGTCGACGCGATCGGTGTGCCGTTCAGCGACGAACAGCTCGACGCGATCACGGCGCCGCTCGATCCGACCGTGGTGATCGCCGGTGCCGGGTCCGGCAAGACCACCGTCATGGCCGCGCGGGTCGTCTGGCTCGTCGGTACGGGGCAGGTCCACCCGGGTCAGGTGCTCGGCCTCACGTTCACGCGCAAGGCCGCAGCCGAGCTGGCGCAACGGATCCGCGCCGCGTTGGTCACGTCCGGTGTGCTCAGCCCGGATGGGGTCGACGACGAGGGCGAGCAGGTCATCCTCACGTACGACTCCTTCGCCTCGCGGCTGGTGTCCGAGCACGGCCTCTGGCTGGGGTACGAGACCGACCCGACCATGATCACGGGCGCCGCCCGCTACCGGCTCGCGTCACGGGTGGTGACATCGGCCGCCGGTCCCTTCGAGGAGCTGTCGCGGCTGCGGCCCGAATCGGTCACCGAGCGCGTCCTTGCGCTCGACTCGCAGCTGCAGTCGCACCTCGTCGACGACGCGGCGCTCGACGAGCAGGCACGCGCGTTCGTACTCGAGCTGGCCGGCGCCCCCACCTGGCGCGGCAACGTGTACCAGTCCGTGAAGCGCGCAGAGGCGGCGGCAAGAGAGCGGCTCGAGCTGGCATCGCTCGTACGGTCGTACTCCGAGCTCAAGCGCCATCTCGGCTACGTCGAGTTCTCCGACCAGATGGCCTCCGCCGCGCGGATCGCGACCCGCGTGCCGCAGGTGGCGCAGCAGCTGCGCGACTCCTACCAGGTGGTGCTGCTCGACGAGTACCAGGACACGTCGGCCGCCCAGGCCCTGCTGCTCAAGGGGTTGTTCTCCGGCTCGACCCCCGAGGAGGGGCAGGGGCATCCCGTCACGGCCGTGGGTGACCCATTCCAGGCCATCTATGGCTGGCGCGGCGCGGCCGCGAGCAACATCCTCGCGTTCCCCACCGACTTCCCGCTGTCCGACGGGCGCCCGGCCACCGTGCTGCCGCTCACGATCAACCGCCGCAGCGGACCACGCATCCTCGACGTCGCCAACGAACTGGCCGCGCCGCTGCGCGCCGACGAGACGATCGCGTACGACCTGGGCCGCAACCTTCTCCGCGCCCCGGAAGGCACGGCGCCCGGCCAGGTGGAGACCCGCGCCTTCTCGACGTGGCCCGAGGAGGTCTCCTGGGTCGTCGACCGGATCGTCGCCGCGCACGAGTCCGAGGTCGCTGCGTGGAACCAGACGGCCGTGCTGGCGCGACGCAACGCGGACATCGGCGCGATCTACGCGGCGCTCCTCGACCGGGACGTACCAGCGGAGATCGTGGGGCTCGGCGGCCTGCTCACGCTCCCCGAGGTCGCCGATGTCGTGAGCACGCTCCGGCTCATCGACGACGTGGCGGCCAACCCCGACCTCGTACGGCTCCTCACCGGGCCTCGTTGGGCCATCGGTGTGGGGGATCTCGAGCTGCTGGGTCGCCGGGCCAAGGAGCTGGCGCACGCTCGAGCGCCCTGGGCGGACGGCGACGGGAGCCTCGAGGCCGACCTGGAGGCGGCCGTCTCCGACACCGACCCGAGCGAGTCGGTCTCGCTGGCCGAGGCGTTGACCGATCTCGGGGAGGCGCCGGTCTCGTCGGAGGCGCGCGAACGTTTCGCGGCGTTGGGCGCAGAGCTGGCGACGCTGCGTAGGCACGCCACCGAGCCGGTAGGCGATCTCGTGAGACGGGTGGTGTCGACGCTGGGCGTCGAGGTCGAGCTCGTGGCGGCGCGCGGGCCGGGAGCGACGGCTCAGCTGGGCGCTTTCCTGGACGCGGTGGCGGACTTCACGTCCGTGGACTCGGACGCGACAGTCCGTGGGTTGCTCGGATACCTCGACGCCGAGCTCGAGCATGGCACCGGGCTCGATCAGGCACTTCCGAGCCGCGCCGACTCCGTGAAGCTTCTGACCATTCACCGGGCGAAGGGCCTCGAGTGGGACATGGTCGTGCTGCCGGCTCTGTGCAACAAGACGTTCCCCTCGGATCGGGTCACAGACAACTGGGTACGTGCGGCGCACGCGCTCCCCGCCGAGCTGCGCGGCGACGCGGGGTCCATCGCGCAGCTGGGCGAGGCGAGCGACGCCGGGTTCAAGGCGTACGACGAGGCGCTGCGGGCGGAGAACCGGCGCTCGGAGGACCGGCTGGCGTACGTGGCGGTCACGCGAGCGCGCCACCTGCTCGTCGCCTCGACCCACGCGTGGCGCGCAGGGGACGTACGGCGCCGGGCGCCCAGTCCGTACTTCCTCACGCTCGGCGGGGACGCCACCCCTGCGTTCGAGAACGCGACGAACCCGCTGAGCATCGCGACCGAGGCCGTGCCCTGGCCGGCGCCCGCCGATCCGGATCTGGCGAGCAGGCGACGTGCCGCGGCGGCGATGGTGAGCCGCCTGAGGCAGGAGTCCACCGAGGCCGAGGCATCACGACGCGAGGTCGCCAACCTCCTCGCGGTTGCGCCGGACGAGGTGGCGACCCGATTGGCGGCGTGGGAGACCGACGCCACGGCGTTGCTCGAAGAGTCCCGACGCCAGCGCATCCGTGTCGTCGACGTGCGGCTGCCGGACTCGTTGACGGCAACGGAGGTCATGTTGGGCGTGTCTGCCCCAGATGACCTCGCGGCACGGCTGGCCCGCCCGATGCCGAGGCCACCCTCGCGGTCGGGGAGGTTCGGCACCCGGTTCCACGAATGGGTGCTGCGGCACTTCGCCTCACCGACGCTCATCGATCCGGACGACCTGCTCGAGGTCGAGGACGACACCCCCGACGCGGAGCTGCGCGAGATGTGCCGCGCGTTCGCCGAGGGCCGCTTCGGGGAAGTTCTGCCGGCGGTGTGCGAGTTCCCGTTCTCGCTGCTCGTGGGCACCGAGGTGGTACGTGGCCGGATCGACGCGGCGTACGGGCGTAGCCCAGTGACGCCGTTCGGGTACGACGCGCTGGTCGTCGACTGGAAGACCGGCTCGTCGCCGCCGGACCCGCTGCAGCTCGCCCTGTACCGGCTGGCGTGGGCGGAGCTCAACGATCTGGACGTTGCGCGCGTGGCCGCTGGTTTCTACCACGTACGCGACGACCGTCTCGATCTGGTCGCCGACCTGCCCGGTCGCGAAGGCATCGAGGCGCTCGTCGGCGGTCTCGGCCGTTGACCATCGGTTGCCCAGGCCTGCTCCATCCTGTAGGCACTCAGGTGTGGCCTTCTGGACTGACGCAAGTGTGATCGACCGGCTCGACGGGATCCGGCGCGATGCTGCCGCGGTTGCCAGGCTGTGGCCGGGTGCCGCAGTGATGGGCATCGACGACAAGGGCCGCATCGCCATGAGCGGGGTCGACGTGCCGGATCCCTGGGGGCTGTCCAGCGACGTCGTGCTGGGACGACGTCCCGCGTCGGCGGAGTCCGAGCCGACTGCGCGGCTGCTGCTGGCCGAGGCTGAGGGCGACTACGACCCCGAGCACCACTGGTTGCTCGGCCGGGACGGCGACCGTGTCGTGTTCGCGAACCCCACGGCCGAGCTGGCTGACGGGTACACGCTGCGTGAGGCAGGCCCGCTGCTGCCCGTGGCCGAGGCTGAGCTGGTGGCCACAGGAGCCGCGCTGGCCGCGTGGCACCGCGCGGAGGCGTACTGCCCGAACTGTGGGACCGGTACGAGGGTTGCCAGTGCCGGCGCTGGGCGGTGGTGCCCCTCCTGCGAGCGGGATCGTTTCCCGAGGACTGATCCGGCGATCATCGTGGCGATCACCGACGCCGACGACCGGCTCCTGCTCGCGCGGCAAGGAGTGTGGGCCACCGGCCGGCACTCCGTGCTCGCCGGGTTCGTCGAGGCAGGGGAATCGCTGGAGCAGACCGTGCACCGCGAGGTGTTCGAGGAGTCCGGCCTGAACGTCGGCGACGTGACGTACTTCGGCAGTCAGCCCTGGCCGTTCCCGCGCTCGATCATGCTGGGGTTCCGTGCCCGCGCGGTGACGACCGAGATCCACGTGGACGGCGAGGAGATCGTCTCCGCACGCTGGTTCACCCGCGACGAGCTGCTGGCGGAGGTCGAGGCTGGTTCGGTCATCCTCCCCGGCGAAGCCTCCATCGCGTTCCGTCTGATCCGGAACTGGCTGGAGAATCCGGGCGAAGTCTGAGGCGTTCGACGGGCCGCAGGCTCAGGCCTCGTACAGGCGGGACCGCAGGCCGGACGCACGTATGGCGCGGGTGCTGATGGCCTGTCGGACGGCGTCGGGGTGGGCGATCAGCGTGACCTGCTCGCTCGCCCTGGTGACGGCCGTGTAGAGCAGCTCTCGCGTGAGCAGCGGGGACGGCACCATCGGCAGCACGATCGTCACCGCCTCGAACTGGCTGCCCTGCGCCTTGTGGACGGTCATCGCGTGCAGTGTCGCCACGTCTTCGAGCTGAGCAGGCGCGAGCAGGAGTGGCGGGATCGTGCTGAAGGCGGCCCGCGGCCCCTGGGGCGTGGCGACGATGATGCCCGCGTCACCGTTGGAGACTCCGAGGTCGGGATCGTTGCGAGTGACGAGGAGCGGGCGGCCGACGTACCACTCGCCGCCCGCGCTGTAGCCCGGCATCGCCTGGTTCAGCCAGAGACCCACCTGCCGGCCCCACGCGGCCGCGCCGTACGGGCCGGTGCGGTGCGCGCAGAGCACGCGGTGGTACGACAGTGCGGCCAGGGCGCCATCGATGTCGCCTGCTCGAGCCGCGGTCGCAGCCCGGACGCCCGCCTCGACGGCTGTGCCTTGCGTCCTCGCGAGGTCCTTCGTGGCGAGGTGGCCGGTGTCGTCGATGACCACTATTCGTACAGCCGGGTCGGGACCGCGGAGCACAGCCATGGCCGCATCGGCATCCCCGTCCCGGATCGCCTGGGCAAGCTGTTCGATCGCCCCCTCGTACCGCCAGGTATGACGCAGTCGCACCAGCGGCAACGGTGGGGGAGCAGATTCCGTCGGAGGCTCCTCGACCGCAGCCGCGATGTCGGCCAGTACAGCCCCCGCCTCGACGGGCGCCAGCTGCTCGGGGTCTCCGACGAGTATGAGCCGGGCGTCCCTGCGTACTGCGGGCAGGAGCCGGGCCATCATCGACAACGGCACCATCGACAGCTCGTCGACGACCACGACATCCGCGGGCAGCGGGTTCTCCGCGGTGTGGATGTAGCGGCGTCCCGGCTGCCAGCCCAGGAGCCGGTGCAGCGTGGACGCTCGGGCCTCCACGATCGCCGCCCTGTCGGCGTCGCTCACGGGAAGCTCCGCCACCACCTTGCGTACGGACTCCTGCAGTCGAGCAGCGGCTCGCCCTGATGGTGCCGCCAACGCGACGACAGGCGGCCTTCCCAACTCTGCGGCGACAAGCGCTAATGCTCGCGCAACCGTGGTCGTCTTGCCGGTGCCCGGACCGCCCGCCAGCACCGTGAGCCACGACTTCGCCACCGTCACCGCAGCCAACCGCTGCAGGTTCGGCTCTCCAGCTGGCAGCACGTCGCCCGCGGACAGCTCGTCGGCGAGACGCTCGATGCGGGCGTCGTCGACCACCGGTGGTGTCTGGGTGCCACGACGGAGCAGCTCGGTACGGACAAGCTCTTGGTCGGCCCAGTACCGCTCCAGGTAGAGCCGGCCGCCGACCCACCGCAGCGGCCGAAGACCCGGCTCGTCCGCGCCCACCGTGACGAGCGGGCTCGTGGTCAGCACCGCGAGCCACTCGGTCGGACTCGGCCACGGGAGGGGGTCGGCCGGCGGCGTCTCGAGCGAAGCCAGCACGTCCCCGATCACCGACTCGATGACCACGCACACCGCGCCGAGCCGCAGCGCGCGCACGGCCAGGGCCAGTCCGAGCGTGGCCACGTTCGACACCTCGCCGTACAGGAACGCCACCCTTCGGGCCACCTGTACATCGGCGACCTCGAGCACCCCGGCCTCGGCGAACGGGGTGAGCAAACCAGTGGCGGCGATCGACACGTACCGCTCGGCGGTCATCGGTCACCCGCCAGCACGTCGGACAACGCCAGCACCAGGCCGGTCGGTGGGCGCCACGAGAACACGCCGCACGGCATGCCGTCGATCACCGGCGTGTCCGGTCCCGCCATCCCTCGGACGAACAGGTAGAGCATCCCGCCGAGATGCCGATCCGGGTCGTACGACGGCTGCCGCCACCGCAGGAACCGGTGCAGCGCGACGCTGTAGAGCAGGGCCTGCAACGGGTAGTGGGCGTCCATCATCGCCTCGGCCATGGCGGCCGGCGTGTAGTTGCGCAGCAGGAGCGGGCTGCCAGGTTGTCCGAGCCGATTCGTCTTGTAGTCGATGATGACGAAGCGGCCTCCGACCCGCAGGGCCACGTCGATGCTGCCGGTGAGGAACCCGCGCAGCGTGCTCTGGTCCACTGGCGCCTGTCGCAGGCGTTCGCCGTAGTCGTGCAACAGGTCGCCGTCCCCGAGCCACGTGTCGAGGGTGTCGGCGATCGTCTGTACGGTCGCGCCCCCCGCCTGGTTTCCCAGCGGAAGCTCGAAGTCGAGCTCGGCGAGGCGGTCCCGAGCCGGGATGTCGGTCAGCGTCAGGCCATCCGCGAGTGGTCCGAGCGGGGTCGCCAGTACCGGGAGCAGCCCGGCGACCAGGTCGCTCTCCGTCACGCCCGGTACGGGCAGGCGTGCGGCCTCCGCGGCGACGATCCTCGCAAGGTCGTCAGCCGGCGTCGGCGAGTGCGGGTCGAACGTCTCGAACACCACGTGGACGAGGCTGCCGAACGCGACCCCGCCGGGCAGGTCCGCCATCGGTGAGGGCGCGTCGAGCGCCGGGTCAGCCGCCGTGTCGGTCGCCAGCGGCACCGGGGCCGAGTCATCGGAGCCCTCGGGGGCGAGGTCCGCCGGAGTCGGGGGCTCGTCGATCAAGAGCGGGCTCTCCATGGCGAACGCGCCATGGGCCGAGGCGGTGATCGCGGAGTACGAGGTCCGCCGCCAGCCGGTGTCCACCGCTCGAGTCAGCACCAGCGGCTCGATCTCTGTATGTGCCCGGGCCGTACGAGCGGATGATGGCCGGTCGCGGGCGGCCATCTCTTCGATCGCGATGTCAGCGCCGACCAGTCGGGCGACGAGATCCAGGTCGCCGCGGACCTCTACGCGCGCCGGGATACCCGTCCCCGGCTTACGGAAGAGCACACGGTGCAGGGCCGATTCGGCTGTCCGGTCGGTCCGCCCCCACCAGGCGGTGACATGGCACTTGGCCCGCGTGAGCGCCACGTACAACGCCCTCAACCCCTCGCCGTCCTCCTCGGCCCGCATGGCCTGCTCGCGCTCCTGACGGCCGGGTTCCGCATTGCCACCGATGTCCAGCACGCGTACGGACCGGCCCTCGCGCTGCTCGTGCAGCTGGATGGGCTTGTCGTTCACGCTCGGCACGTACCGGGTGGCCAGCTCTGGCAGGTACACCACCGCGAACTCCAGGCCCTTCGCCTGGTGGACCGTGAGGATCCGTACGGCCGCGTCGTCGGTCTCCAGCCGGCGCGACCTGTCGTCGCCTCGATGCGCCGATCCGTGGGACTCCAGCTCCAACCAGCCGGCAAGCCCAGGCGGAGTCGCACCGGACCGGAGCTGCTCGGCCTGAAGCAGCTCCGCCACGTGACGCAGGTCCGTGAGCCGCCGGTCACCGTCCGGGAGCTGCACGACCCGGGCCGCCAGCCCTTCCGCGAGGAGGACCTGCATCAACCCTGCGACGCCGTCGCTCCGGAGCAGTCGGCCCCACCGCCTGATTTCGCCGGTCAGTCCGGCAATCCCGTCCTCGTCGGCAGCGATGAGGTCGTTGAGCGTCCAGCCCACGAGGTCAGTGAGGGCAGCCACCCGTACCGCGGCCTGCCTCGGCCGGTCGATCGCGAGCAGGAGCTTGCGCCAGTCTTCGGCCGCGGGGGACGTGAGCACGCTCAGAACGCCCGTGAAGACGGCGGGGATCTGGGCCTTGGCCAGCTGCGCGTGGATGGTGCGTCCTCGCCGGTTGCTCGTCACGATGACGGCGACATCGTCGGCCCGCAACGGACGGTCAACGCCACGCCCCACGAGCCGCGCTCCGGAGGCCAGGAGGCGTCCGATGTCCTCGGTGAGGTCGGCGTCGACCGCCCGTGAGTGGTTCGCCGATCGCAGGTTGGTTCCCGGCTGGACCCTCAGGCGCATGGCGTGCCGCCACGGCCCGGCGACGTCAAGCCGTTGGGCGTCCTCGAGGCTCTCGACAGGCCCGACCGTGATCTCCGGCGCGCCGAGCTGAGCTCCGGCGAACACCGTGTGCACGGCCCGGACAAGGTCGGGTGTGGCGCGACGGTTCACGCCGAGGTCTTGGGCCTCGTGGTCGCGTACGGCGTCGAGGTACGCGTGGACACCCGCACCACGAAATCCGTAGATCGACTGCTTCGGGTCGCCGATGAGCACGACCGTCGCGGACCCCACGAACGACTCGCGCAGGATCTCCCACTGCACCGGGTCGGTGTCCTGGAACTCGTCGACGAGGACCAGGGGAAAACGGTGCCGCACACGTTCCCGCGCATCGGTGCCCACCACCGGGTGCCTCAGCGCATCGAGCAACCGGGTCTGCATGTCGTCGAACGTGTACAGACCGATCTGCCGCTTCCTGAGTTCGACCCTGGCCCGCACAGCCTCTGCGAACGATCGCCGCTCCTCGCCACGCGCGGTCGCGCCCATGGTGGGGACGAGCGGGAGGGACGGGTTGTCGACGGCCGCCTTACCGATCCGGACGGCTGTCGGGTAGTCGAACGGGACACCGTCGGTCCGCGCATAGCGGGCGAGGTATTCGTCGTTGACCGCCTGCTCGACGAGGTCGTCCACGTTCTCGACCGCGATGGCCTCCGGGTCATGATCGGCCAGGACGCCCAGCTCGGCGAGCATCCGGTCGCAGAACTGGTGCGTCGTACAGATCATCGCCGCGTCGAATCCCACCAACGCCGACGCGATCCTCTCCCGCGCCGCGGACAGCGGCGCGTGGTCGAGCACCGCGCACCATTCCGGGTCGTCGGGCGCGACGCCATCGGCCGCCCGGCCCAGCGCATCAGCCA
>DAIPZP010000008.1:8193-15880 GCA_036782155.1 Propionibacteriaceae bacterium | reverse complement strand
GCCAACTACCTCGTCGAGGTCCTCTACGGGTTCATCGACCCGCGCATCCGCGCGGCGAAGTCCGGGGAGAAGTGATCATATGAGCCAAGTCCCGCAAGCGGACGTCCTCCATGAGGTAGCCGAGCCGGCCCCCGAAACGCCGACCGGCAAGCGTCGTGCATCGTGGCGCAGCCTGAACTTCGGCCCCAGGATGTGGGTCTCGGTGACCATCATCGGTCTGATCGTGCTGTTCGCCCTCCTCGGACCCTTGTTCTACCCGTACGGCAGTGGGCTGAAGGTGGGGTCGTTGTACGACGAGCCCAGCGCAGCCCACCTCCTCGGTACTGACAACTTCGGTCACGACATCATCGCTGTGCTCATGCAGAGCACACGCAACTCCCTCCTCAACGGCCTGTTGGCAGGTACGCTCGCCGTCGTCCTCGGCGTCGTCATCGGCATCTTGGCCGGGTACGTGGGCGGGTGGCTCGAGGAGCTGCTGATGGGCTTCACCAACATCGTGGTCGCGATCCCGTCGATCATCGTGCTGATTCTCATGTCGATGTCGCTGCAGCACACCAACATCGGCTTCCTCAAGGGCATCGCTGGCTTGGCCTTCGTCATCGGCATCACCTCATGGCCGTGGACAGCTCGAGCGGTACGAGCTCAAGCGAGCTCGGTCGCCACGCGTGAGCACATCGACATCGCGAAGCTTTCCGGGGCACGCACGCCGAGCATCCTGATCCGCGACGTGCTCCCGTACCTGGCGAGCTACGTCGTCATGGCATGGGTCCTTCAGCTCGCCAGCGCGATCCTCGCGGAGTCGACGCTGTCGATGCTGGGTCTGGGACCGTCCGGCACCGACTCGCTGGGCATGGAGCTGCACTGGGCGCTTGCGTTCCAGTCGGTCTCCACGGGCGCCTGGTGGGCGTTCCTGCCGCCGACGATCATCCTGACCCTCATCAGTTTCAGCCTGCTGTACCTCCAGTCCTCGCTCGACGAGGTGTTCAACCCAAGGCTGCGGCGTGGCAAGAAGAAGAACCTCGCCAAGGCTGCCGAGCGGCGAGCAGAGATGGCCCGTCAGCTGGCGGAGCAGAACGAGAAGGTCGAGGTTCTCTCGTGAGCGGCATCCTCATGCGTGCCAGCAACATCACGGCTGTGTACGCGGCCGACTCGGGGCAGGACGTTCCGGCGGTCGACAACGTCACCGTGGAAGTGCCGGAAGGTCAGATCCTCGGCCTCGCCGGTGAGTCCGGGTGTGGCAAGACGACACTGGGCAACGCGTTGGCGATGATCGCCAACCCACCGTTGTACGTCGTGACCGGATCGATGCAGATCGATGACCAGATCATCGATCTCGCCACGCTGGCGAAGGACTCCAACAACATCCATCGCCCGTACCGCGGCGCCACCGTGTCTCTGCTTCCGCAGGGCGCGATGAACGCCATCAGCCCCACGCTGCGGATCAGGGACCTGGTCCACGACGTGATGGCGGCTCACGACAAGAACGTGACCAAGGCTGAGGCCATGGACAGGGCGACCGATCGACTGAAGATGCTGTCGATGCCGAGCAGGGTGCTGGACTCGTACGCGCACCAGCTGTCCGGCGGCATGAAGCAGCGGATGGTCACAGTGATCTCGACCCTGCTCGACCCGAAGCTGCTCATCGCGGACGAGCCGACCTCGGCACTCGACGTCTCGAGCCAGAAGGAACTCATCGAGATGTTGCTGCAGATGATCGAGATGAAGATCATGCGCGGCGTGATCTTCATCACCCACGACCTGCCCGTGCTCTCGATGGTCACCGACCGGTTGGCGATCATGTACGCGGGCAAGATCGTCGAGAACGGACGCACCGAGGACTTGGTCCATAGCGCTCGTCATCCGTACACGTCAGCCCTGCTCGCTGCGGTGCTCGATCCCACCAAGGAGACCAGGACGAAGCACGTCCTGGGTATCCCGGGATCGCCGCCCAACCTGGGCAACCCGCCCAGTGGCTGCCGGTTCCACCCGCGCTGCGCATTCGCCATGCCGGAGTGCAGCACCAAGGAGCCGCCGTTCCTGCTCGAAGGCAACCACCAGGTGGCCTGCTGGTGGGCTGAGAAGAATCCCGGCGTGACAGTCCCGATGGAGGTGAGCGTGGTATGACCGCCACGACAGCGCAGAACGCGGCAGCGGTGCCGGGCGAAGACGCGCCCGTCCTGTCGGCCATCAACGTCGTCAAGCAGTTCAAGGTCGCCGGTGGCCATATCACCGCCGTCGACGATGTGAGCGTGGACTTCCACGCCGGCAAGGTGCTCGCCGTCGTGGGGGAGTCCGGGTCGGGCAAGTCGACGCTGGCGCGGATGCTGCTGCGGCTCATGCCCGTGACGAGCGGGACGATCAAGTACCTGGGCAAGGACGTCACCCACATCAGGGGTGCCGAGCTTCGCGCGTACTGGCGGGACGTGCAGGCGGTGTTCCAGGACCCGTTCGCGTCGTTCAACCAGTTCTACACCGTCGGCGCCATGTTGCGGCGCCGTATGCCTGCGAAGCAGGGCGACGAGACCCTGGACGAGCTCATCGAGCGCTGCCTCAGCTACGTGGGTCTCAAGCCCGATGACGCGGTCAACAAGCACCCGCACCAGTTGTCCGGTGGACAGCGTCAGCGCGTGATGATCGCGCGGGCGCTGATGATGAACCCGAAGGTGCTGCTCGCCGACGAGGCGACGTCCATGCTCGATGCGTCCTTGCGCGTGAGCGCGCTGAACGTGCTGCAGGACCTGCGCGATCGGCTCGGGCTCACCGTGCTGTTCATCACCCACGACATCGGTCAGGCGTGCTACCTGGCCGACGAGGTCATCGTGATGGAGAACGGGCTGGTCGTCGAGCGGGGCATCACCGACGACGTCATCTTCAACCCTCAGAACGAGTACACGAAGCGCCTGCTGGCCGACGTGCCCGACCTCAAGGGCAGCCTGAAGAAGCGCAACGACTGACCTGAGAGCATGCAGCCGTCGCGCGGTCGTACGAACCGCGCGACGGCTTCGGTTTTCGCTTGGAACCCGCATCACTGACACAGCCCACGAAAGGGACTCTCATGCCCGATATCCGCGCCGCCATTGCCTTGACCGGAGGCTCCGACTTCTGGCACAGCCACGCGGTGCCGGACGCCGGGCTGCCGGAAGTGATGCTCACCGACGGGCCCCATGGAGTGCGCAAGCAGGCGGGTTCGTCCGACCACATCGGCATCAACGACTCCGTACCGGCCACGTGCTTCCCGCCCGCCGTCGGCCTCGCCTCGACGTGGAACCCCGCCCTGCTCACCGAGGTCGGCAACGCGCTCGGGGAAGAGAGCCGCGCGCTCGGGGTGGGCGTCCTGTTGGGCCCGGGCCTGAACATCAAGCGGTCGCCGTTGTGCGGGCGGAACTTCGAGTACTTCTCGGAGGACCCGTACGTGGCCGGCGAGCTCGCCTCCGCTCTCGTCAAGGGCATCCAGGGGCAGGGCATCGGCACCTCGGTGAAGCACTTCGCGGCGAACAACCAGGAGACCGACCGCATGCGGCGTGACTCTCAGATCGACATGAGGACCCTGCGTGAGATCTACCTCCGTGGCTTCCAGAAGGTCGTCACGTCGGCGAAGCCGTGGACGGTCATGTGCTCGTACAACAAGGTCAACGGGACGTACGCTAGCGAGAACCACTTCCTGCTGACGGAGGTGCTGCGCGACGAGTGGGGCTTCGACGGGTTCGTGATGTCCGACTGGGGCGCGGTGCATGACCGGGTCAAGGCGCTCAAGGCGGGTCTCGACCTCGAGATGCCTGCGCACGCTCAGCACGAGGCCGCCGTCGTCGCGGCTCTGGAGGCCGGGGAGATCGACCAGGCGACCATCGAGACCGCGTACTCGCGGATCGAGCGCATCCTGAAACTCGCGCAGGCGAGCCTCGAGGGTGCCCCGACGCAGTTCGACGTGGACGGCCACCACGCGCTGGCGCGGAAGGCGGCCGAGCAGTCGATCGTGCTGCTGGCGAACGACGGGATCCTGCCGCTCGCACCGGGAACAGACGTAGCGGTCGTGGGCGAGTTCGCCCGTACGCCTCGCTACCAGGGCGCCGGCTCATCCCGGGTCAACCCCACGAGGCTCGACAACGCGCTGGACGCGATTGCGGCGATCGTCGGCCACGAGGTGCCGTTCGCGCCCGGGTTCTCCACGGACAAGAAGAAGCCCGTCGGCGAGAGCGCGCACGCCGAAGCTGTCGAGGTCGCCAAGAACGCCGACGTCGTGCTGGCGTTCCTCGGACTGGGCGAGAGCCACGAGTCCGAGGGGTACGACCGGGACACCTGCGATCTGCCGGCTGAGCAGCTGGCTCTTCTCGAGGACATCCTCGCGGTCAACCAGAACGTCGTCGTCGTGCTGAGCAACGGGTCGTCCGTCCTTGTCACGTCGTTCCAGGGCCGTGTCCGGGCGATCGTCGAGGGCTGGCTCCTCGGCCAGGCCGGGGGACCGGCGACGGCCGACGTGCTCTACGGGAACGTGAACCCCTCGGGCAAGATCACCGAGACCATTCCGTACCGGCTCGAGGACGTGCCGAGCTTCGTGCACTTCCCCGGTGACACGACGGGCGTGCGGTACGGCGAGGGGCTGTTCGTCGGCTACCGCGGCTACGACGCTCTCGCCACCGAGGTCGCGTACCCCTTCGGCCACGGCCTGTCGTACACCACCTTCGGCTACTCCGACCTGTCGGTCAGCTCGACCGACAACGGGCTCTCGGTGGCGGTCACCGTGACCAACACCGGTAGCCGCGCGGGACGCGAGATCGTCCAGGCGTACGTGTCGGTGCCTGGCTCCAAGGTCGTACGGGTTCCGCGCGAGCTCAAGGGCTTCGCCGACGTCACCCTCGAGCCGGGCGCCTCGGCGAAGGTCGAGATCCCGATCGGAGGCGACGACCTCGCCTTCTGGAGCGTCACGGACGAGGCCTGGTTGGTCGAGAAGGGCAGCTACACGGTCGACGTCGGTTCCTCCAGCCGCGACCTTCGGCTCCAGGCGAGTGTCGACGTGGCGGGGAACGAGCCGCGTCGTCCGATCACGCTGGAGTCGTCCATCAAGGAGGCGCTGGCCGTGCCCGGGTTCGCTGAGCTGCTCAACGCGGTGGCGACCTCGTTCGGCGGTGGCGGCCTCGCGGCGGACGAGGAGATGATGCAGATGATGCTCGACACGCCGATCTCCGCGCTTCTCGGTTTTGCGGGTCTGTCCGGTGAGCAGATCCAGCCGCAGCTCGACCAGGTGAACGCCCAGCTCTAGCAGGGTTCAGTCGACGCGCTCTTGCTCGGCGATCCGGGCAAGGGCGGCGTCGTCGTCGCCCGACACCACGACCGCGGAGCCGCCGCCGAGCAGGGGGGCGACGTATCCAGCCACGAGCGTCTCCAGCGGGCTCGTGGGGCGCACCAGCACGCGCTGGCTGACCGTCGGCGTCGCGGCGAGATCGGCGTGGCTCAGCGTCTCCGTACCATCACGCCATGCGGGTGCGGACTCGAGCACCGGCTCCTCAGCATGGGCGTCCGGCTGGCTGCGGACCTCGATCGAGAAGTCGACGACGCCCGCAGGCAGAGGCTCGGTGAAACCAAAACCCAGGGGGTGCAGCGAGCACGCGAGGATGACGCCACCCGCCGCGATGGCGACGTCCTGCGGCCCCACGGCGGTGACGACCGCGTCCTCAGACATGCGCGGCACCACGACGGCGCCCGCCTGCCACGCACCGGCGGTCAGGGCGAACGTCACCCAGTGCCCCGGGTGGGTCGTGGCGAGCGGAAGCGCCACCTCGTCGCCGGGCTGTACGTCCAGCTCGACGAGCAGGTGGTAGGTCTTGTCGACCCAGTTCGCGAACGTACGTCCCGAGAGCTCCGTGCGGGCACCGGAGCCGAGGTCGTAGTACGTGATGAGCCCTCGGGCGCCATCGCGACGGGAGCGCCGGCCGAGGGCGGCGACGAGCGCTGTCATGGCGTCAGCGTAGACGTCGCGCCGTGTCCGAGCGCCAAGGCGGCGGCATCACGCATAGGCTTCCGAGCATGCGTTATGTCGTCATCATGGCCGGCGGTGCAGGCACCCGGTTGTGGCCCCTGTCCCGCAACGGGATGCCCAAGCAGCTGTTGAACCTCATCGGCGGCAAGTCGCTGCTGCGGATCGCGTACGAGCGTGTCGCCGGCGCCGTACCGGACGAGCACATCCTCGTCTGTGCCGGGGCTTCCTACCTCGACGCAGTCGCTTCCGAGCTGCCCGAGCTGCCGGCGGCCAACCTGCTCGGCGAACCGGTCGGGCGCGATTCCCTCAACGCCGTGGCCTGGCCTGCAGCGGTGCTGGCTGCCCGCGACCCCGACGCCGTCGTGGCGACGCTCACCGCCGACCACGTGATCCGTCCCATCCCCGCCTTCCAGGCCGCGCTCGACGAGGCGTTCCGAGCCGCCGAGACCGATACAGGGGCGCTGGTGACGTTCGGCGTCGTCCCCACCGGGCCTCTCACGGGCTTCGGTTACCTCAAGCGTGGTGACCGCGTCGCCGGGCTGTCCGACACGTACGTCGTGGAGGAGTTCAAGGAGAAGCCCGACCAGGCCACGGCCGTCTCGTACGTGGACAGCGGCGACTACTGGTGGAACTCCGGCATGTTCGTGTGGCGGGCCCAGACGCTGCTGGACCAGCTCGAAGTGCTCCAGCCCGTCACGCACGCGGGAGTCATGGAGCTCGCCGCCCATCCCGAGAGGCTCGACCGCATCTATCCGACGCTGCCCAAGAACAGCGTCGACTTCGCCGTCATGGAGCCGGTCTCCCACGGGCTGGCGACCGCGCATGTGGTCGCCGTGAGACTGCCGATCGAGTGGTACGACGTCGGCGGGTACGCAGCCCTGGCAGAGCACCTGGAGCAGCAGGACGGCAATGCCGTCGAAGGGCACGTCGTGACGCTCGACAGTGTCGGCAACGTCATCCTCAACCGGGGGGGCGACCACGCCTTGGTCGCCGTGGTCGGGCTGAACGACACGGTCGTGGTGACCGCGGGTGACATCACGCTGGTCTGCCCCAAGGATCGCGCCGAGGACGTGAAGAAGCTCGTCGCCACGGTGATGCGGACTGCAGGCGACACGTACGCATGATCGATCGGATCAAGGCATTCCGAGAGCCGGCCACGATCGTGGCGATCGTCGTCGTGCTCGTCGGGATCGCGGTCACCTCCGGTCGGATCGCGACCGACCTGCACACGTACCCGCTGGCGCACGTGCTGCGCGGTGTGAGTGGGTTGTACGGACTGGTCGACGCGCTCGTCCTGACCGTCCTCACGCTCGCCTGCGTGCTGATCGGCCCGCAGACCCGTCACGCGCCACAGCTCACCCTCGGCGCATCGCTGTTGCTCTGGCTCGGGGCCGTGGTCGGTCTCGTCTTCCTCGTCGTGTCGCTCCTCGCCGCGGGGGAGGGGTCGTGGTCCCGGTTCCTCGACTCGGTCGGTGGTCTGACCGACATCGCCCTGCGCGGTCTCATGGGATACGTCCTGATGCTCGCCCAGCGCGTGGCGACGACGCCTGTGGCCACATCCGCGCCCACACCCACAGTCCTGCCCTCCGGCACACCCGCGCCTGAGGCCCCCCGGGAGGATTCCTCGCGGCGTCCCACCTGGCAGCCCGACGAGGCCACCGGAGTCGTGTGGCGGAGCGCGGCCGACGCGGCGAGTGGGGCGGCGGCGGGAAC